>NZ_JBHXAY010000157.1:0-11172 GCF_042728775.1 Nocardia sp. NPDC060259 | reverse complement strand
GGGTTCACAGACCACCAAGATCACCGGCAACACCTTCACCAGCGTCACGCAGGACTGGTGCGACAGGACCGGCGGCTGCACCGGCTACGACCGCTGCCCCACCTCCTACGTCTGCCTGTTCACCGGCAGCGAGGGCACCGGCAAGATGTCACTGTTCAAGATCGGCTCCCCCGACCTGGGCAACCAGCACATCGACGCCGCGACGATCTCGGTCTACAACCGCACCGGCAAAACAGCCACCCTCTTCGCCGCCCGCAACAACAAGGGCGACACCCACACCATCGAGAAATCGGACAGGGGCGACCTCCCCGAAGCCTGGCAGGCCACCGCCCGCTCGATCACCGTCGGCCCCCTCCCGACCACCACATCGAGCACCACCACCGGCCCGAGCACCCCACCGCCGTCCACCTCGCGCACCCCGAATTCGTCGACACCGTCGACCTCCAAGACACCAACCGCCGTCCCGACATCCTGAAATTTGGTCAGCGGCCGCGCCGTATCGCCACGATGGGAGATTCGGCAGAATGCCGATACGCCGGTCACGGCATTCAGGCCGAACCCGCCCGCACTATCCGGACCGTGCAGGCGACTCCTGGCGCGTTCGCCAAGCGTGAGTCCGTGGTGAGCAGTTCGCAACCGTAGGCTTCGGCTGCTGCGACATAGGCGGCGTCGTAGGCGGTCAGGTTGTCACGGAGGTCCCAGATTCTGGGGACGAGTACGCGGGTGACGGGAACCTCGGGATCCAGGCTGCCGAGGGCGGTGACGGCGCGTTCGGCCTGGACGGGAGTGATCGTGCCGGCGCGGGTGAACCGGCGGATCATCGACAGAACCTCGACGGTCCAGTGTTGCGGGGCGATCCAGCGGTTGTCGGCTTCCAGGGCTGCCCGGCAGGCGTCACCGAGCGGGCCAGGGTTGAGGAGAGCGTGAACGAAGACCGACGCATCGACCACGATCACTCGCGGATCTCCGACTCGTCCAGCGCCGAATCCCGTTCGGCGCGTTCGGCATCCAGCGCCACCACGACGTCCCGCGCGGTGAACGCGACGTCCACCGCGGCGGGGCTGAACTGTTTGAGCACAGCGATATTGTCCTGGCGCCGAGCTTCATCGCGGACCAGGTCGAAGAGAAATGCCTGCAGCGACTGCCCACGCTGGCGCGCCAGCGCCACCAGCTGATCACGGAGCGGCTCCGGTACGTCGCGAATCTGCAAGGCAACCATGCATGCAATTGTACATGCAGGCGCTGGTGGAGAACATGCCCAGCCGCGCCGCAGGAGAACTCGTCGCCACGACGCGACAAAGGCTCCCACGGATAACCGTGGGAGCCTTTGTCATTCAGTTACCACACGCTCAGCGGCGGCGCTTGCCCTTGGAGTCGGCGCGGGCGGCTTCGCGGCGTTCGCGGCGGGTGCCGGACTGGTGGCCGCCGTATTCCTGGGCGTCGGAGTGGGATTCGGCGCGGCCGTCTTCGGCGGGGCCCGAGTAGTTCAGGCCGCGGGGGGACGCGTCGGAGATGCCCTTGGCGCGCAGGGCGGGTGGGGCCTGGGTTTCGGCGGGCGCGTCCTGGGGGCGCGGGGCGCCGACCGGGGAACGCAGGCCCTGGCCGACCGAGACGCCCTCGGGCTGGGGCTGCTGGACCTCTACCTGGAGGTTGAACAGGAAGCCGACCGACTCCTCCTTCAGGCCCTCCAGCATCGCGGCGAACATGTCGAAGCCCTCGCGCTGGTACTCGACCAGCGGGTCGCGCTGGGCCATCGCGCGCAGGCCGATGCCCTCCTTGAGGTAGTCCATCTCGTAGAGGTGCTCGCGCCACTTGCGGTCCAGGACCGAGAGCAGGACCTGGCGTTCCAGGTTGCGCATCGCGCCTTCGCCCGCCAGGCCGTCGATCTCCTGCTCGCGCTTCTCGTACGCGGTGTGCGCGTCGTCGAGCAGCGCTTCGCGGAGTTCGTCGCGGGTGAGTTCGCCCGCCTCACCGGTGGCGGTCTCGCCCGCGAGTTCCTTGTGGTCCAGGCTCACCGGGTACAGCGTCTTGAGCGCGGTCCACAGCTTGTCCAGATCCCAGTCCTCGACATAACCCTCGGCGGTGGCGCCGTCGACGTAGGCGGTGGTCACGTCGGTGATCATGTTCTGGACCTGACCCTCCATGTCCTCACCACGCAGGATCCGGTTGCGCTCGCCGTAGATGACGGTGCGCTGCTGGTTCATCACCTCGTCGTACTTCAAGACGTTCTTGCGGATCTCGAAGTTCTGCTGCTCGACCTGGGTCTGGGCGCTCTTGATGGCCTTGGAGACCATCTTCGCCTCGATCGGCACGTCGTCGGGCAGGTTCAGGCGGGTCATGATCGCCTCGAGCGCGGCGCCGTTGAAGCGGCGCATCAGCTCGTCACCCAGCGACAGGTAGAAGCGGGACTCGCCCGGGTCGCCCTGGCGGCCGGAACGACCACGCAGCTGGTTGTCGATACGACGCGACTCGTGGCGCTCGGTGCCGAGCACGTAGAGGCCACCGGCGTCGCGCACGGCGTCGGCGTCCGCGGCGGTCTGCTCCTTGACCTGCTCGAGCGCCGAGTGCCAGGCGGCCTCGTACTCGTCGGGGGTGTTCACCGGGTCGAGGCCCTGCTTGCGCAGCAGGATGTCGGCGATGATGTCGGCGTTGCCGCCGAGCACGATGTCGGTACCACGACCGGCCATGTTGGTGGCGACGGTGACCGCGCCGGGCCGACCGGCCTCGGCGATGATCTGGGCTTCCTGCTCGTGGAACTTCGCGTTCAGCACCGAGTGCGCCACACCGCGCTTGGTGAACTGCTTGGACAGGTACTCCGAGCGCTCGACGCTGGTGGTACCGATCAGGACCGGCTGGCCCTTCTCGTGCCGCTCCACCACGTCGTCGACGACGGCGTTGAACTTGGCCTCTTCCGACTTGTAGATCAGGTCGGCCTGGTCCTTGCGGACCATCGGCTTGTTCGTCGGGATCGGGACGACACCGAGGCTGTAGATCGAGTGCAGCTCGGCGGCCTCGGTCTCGGCGGTACCGGTCATGCCGGACAGCTTGTCGTAGAGGCGGAAGTAGTTCTGCAGGGTGATCGTGGCCAGAGTCTGGTTCTCCGGCTGGATCTCGACCTTCTCCTTGGCCTCGATCGCCTGGTGCATGCCCTCGTTGTAGCGGCGGCCGACCAGGATGCGGCCGGTGAACTCGTCGACGATGATCACTTCGCCGTCGCGGACGATGTAGTCCTTGTCGCGGGTGTAGAGCTCCTTGGCCTTGATGGCGTTGTTCAGGTAGCTCACCAGCGGGGAGTTGGCGGCCTCGTAGAGGTTGTCGATTCCGAGCTGGTCCTCGACGAACTCCACGCCGGCCTCGTGCACGCCGATGGTGCGCTTCTTGATGTCCACCTCGTAGTGGACGTCCTTCTTCAGCAGCGGCGCGATGCGCGCGAACTCGGCGTACCACTTGGACGAGGCGTCGGCCGGGCCCGAGATGATCAGCGGGGTACGGGCCTCGTCGATGAGGATGGAGTCGACCTCGTCGACCACGGCGAAGTTGTGGCCGCGCTGCACGAGATCGTCCAGCGAGTGGGTCATGTTGTCGCGCAGGTAGTCGAAGCCGAACTCGTTGTTCGTGCCGTAGGTGACGTCGGCGTGGTAGGCGACGCGGCGCTCGGCCGGGGTCATACCGCCGAGGATCACGCCGACCTCGAGGCCGAGGAAGCGGTGCACGCGGCCCATCCACTCGGCGTCGCGCTTGGCGAGGTAGTCGTTGACGGTGACGACGTGCACGCCCTCGCCGGAGATCGCGTTCAGGTACGCGGGGAGCACACAGGTCAGGGTCTTGCCCTCACCGGTCTTCATCTCCGAGATGTTGCCGAGGTGCAGCGAGGCGCCACCCATGATCTGGACCTTGTAGTGCTTCTGGTTCAGCACTCGCCAGGACGCCTCGCGGGCCACCGCGAACGCCTCGAGCAGCAGGTCGTCGAGGGTCTCACCGTCGGCGTGGCGCTGCTTGAACTCGGCGGTCTTGGCGCGCAGCTCGTCGTCGGTCAGCTGCTCGATCTCCTCGCCGTACGCGATGACCTCGTCGGCGAGGTTCGAGAGCCGCTTGACCGTGCGACCTTCACCAATCCGTAGCAACCTCGTCAGTGTCAGCGCAGGCACGGGTCTCGTCAGTCCTCTGGTCGGGGTGTGTTCGGCTGGTTGGCCACAGTGTTGATGGCCATGGTAGTCCGCAGACCACCGTACCCGGCGGCGCGGACCCATGCCCGGCGTACCGGAGACAGACATCGGCCCTGGTCACGGCGCCCGACGGGCCTCGTTGCCCGGCACCGCGATTCACCTGCCGTGACGTAGGATGTAGCGCGTGCCTGGTCGGGGTCAGCTGGCACCGGAAGGAGTATCAGAGCGCGTGATCACGAGATTGACGCCGCAGGATGCGTCGTTCTACCGGCTCGAATCGAGCAGCAACCCGATCCACATCGGCTCTCTCGCGATCCTCCAGAACTCCGAGCCCGATGCATCCGGCCAGGTCCTGGACTACGACAAGCTCATCGACCTGGTCGAAACCCGGCTGCCGCTGGTCCCCCGCTACCGCCGCAAGGTCCGCGAGATCCCACTCACCCTCGGCAGGCCGGTGTGGGTGGACGACAGCCGCTTCGACATCAGCTATCACATCCGCCGCTCGGCGCTGCCAGGTCCGGGCAGCGACGAACAGCTCTACGACCTGGTCGCCCGGCTCGCGTCCCGCCCGCTGGATCAGGGCAGGCCGCTGTGGGAGATGTATCTGATCGAGGGGCTCGCCGACGGGCGCAGCGCGGTGTTCACCAAATCGCATTCGGCGCTCGTCGACGGTGACACCGCGCTCGAGATCGGACACGTGATCCTCGACAACAGCCCCCTGCCACGGGAGCTGGCCGACGTCGTGTGGCGCGCGCCGCGCGAACCCACCGACGTAGAACTGCTGGCCGGCGCGCTGTCGCACCTCGCCGCGCAGCCACGCGAGGCCTACGAGGTCGCCCGTGACGCGGGCTCCAACGCGTTCGGGCTGGTCAGGGGCACCAGGATGGCGGTGAAGGCGGCGGCAAACGCGGTGCGCGCCGCGACCTCGGGCGTCGCGGACAGCCCGCTCAACGCCCGCACCTCGCGCAGCCGCCGCTTCGATGTCGTGCGCACCGACCTCGACGACTACCGCACCATCCGGCGCCACTTCGACTGCTCGATCAACGACACGGTGCTCGCCGTGGTCACCGGCGCGCTGCGCAACTGGCTGCTCTCGCGCAACGAGGCGCTGGTCGAGTCGACGAATCTGCGGGCCGTCGTACCGATGTCGGTGTACGTCGACGGCGGCGACCAGCTGGCGCCTGCCAGCGAGGTGTCCTCGTTCCTCATCGACCTGCCGGTGGGCGAACCGAATCCGGTGATGCGCCTGTCGCACATCGCGCACGCCACCGAAGCCGCAGGTCGGCAGCGTCGCGGGGTGCGGGCGCGCACGCTGGTGCACCTGGCCGGGTTCGCGCCTGCCAGCCTGCACGCGATGAGTGTGCGGGCGGCGAGTACCTTCGCCGACAACACGTTCAACCTGGTGATCACCAACGCGCCGGGACCACAGACCGCGATGTACATCGGCGGGGCGCGCATGCTGGAGATGTATCCGGTATCGCCGCTGCTGCGCAATCAGACGTTGAGTTTCGGGCTCACCTCGTACGACGGTCAGGTCTTCTACGGACTCAACGCCGACCGCGACGCCATGGCCGACATCGACGTCCTCGCGGCGTCGGTGCACGAATCGATGGAGGAGTTGCTCGGTGCCTGTCTCTGAGAACGGCAAGTTGCGCGTCTACATCCCGGCGACGATCCCGATGCTGCGCCAGCTGGTCGACGAGCGGGAGGTGTTCCCCCTGGGCGCGACCGCTTTCGCGGTGACGCCCGCCCTGCGCGAGGCCTACGCCGCCGGTGACGACGAGGAACTGGCCGAGGTGGCGATGCAGGAGGCGGCCAGGGCCTCGCTGCGGCTGCTGGCCGCCGAACGCGACGGGCTCGACGACGCCGCGGGCGCCGAGGGCGAAGCGGCCACCCCGGGCAGCCCGGTGTACCGGCGCGCGGTGATCGCCGCCGACGTCACCGGCGCGAAGCTGCGGCCCGACCTCGACGACGCGGTGGTGAAGCTGGCCGGGCCGATCACCTACGACCAGGTCGCGTCCGTGCATGTCGACCTGGCCGACGCGGAGCCGCAGGTCGCCAAGGCCGTCGACGTCATCGACGCCGCCGATCTCGGCGACACCGACGCCGAGTTCATCCTCGGTGACGCCGAGGATCACCAGCTGGCCTGGTACGCCACCCAGGAGCTGCCGTTCCTGCTCGACCTACTGTGACATCTCCGGAGATCAGCGCGCCTGCCGCCGCTGCCACTGCCACGAAACCTACGATGCCGTAACCTGGCAGCGAGCGAGCTACCCCACGGCGGCTCCGAGCACACAGGGAGACAACGGCAAGCATGGTCATGAACAAGTTCCGGGAATGGCTCGAAGCACCGGCCGCGCAGGTCGGCGACCGCGGCGGCAAGCTCAACGTGCTGCGTGGCGCGGTGGCCCGGGTGACCACTCCCCTGCTGCCCGACGACTACCTGCACCTGGCCAACCCGCTGTGGTCGGCGCGGGAGCTGCGGGGGCGGATCGTCGAGGTGCAGAAGGAGACCGCCGACTCGGCGACGCTGGTGATCAAGCCGGGCTGGGGCTTCGACTTCAAGTACCAGCCAGGCCAGTACATCGGCATCGGCATCCTGATCGACGGCCGCTGGAACTGGCGTTCGTACTCGCTGACCTGCCCGCCGGACTGGACCGGCGAGGGCGGCAAGCGGCTCATCTCCATCGCGGTGAAGGCGATGCCGGAGGGCAAGCTGTCCAGCCACCTTGTCAACGGGGTGGCCGCGGGCACCATCGTGCGCCTGCAAGCGCCGCAGGGCGGGTTCGTGATGCCGGAGCCGCCGCCGGCGAAGGTGCTCTTCCTCACCGCGGGCAGCGGCATCACCCCCGTGATGTCGATGCTGCGGACGATGGACCGGCGCAACGGCGTCAGCGACGTGGTGCACGTGCACTCGGCGCCCACCGACGCCGACGTCATGTTCGGCGCCGAACTGCGCGCGCTGCACGCCAAGCACCCGAGCTTCGTCTCGCACCTGCAACTGACCGATGAGCAGGGCCTGTTCTCCCTGGCGAGCCTCGACGAGCTCTACCCCGACTGGCGCGAGCGCGAGACCTGGGCGTGCGGCCCCGCGCCGATGCTCGACGCGATCGAACAGCATTGGAAGACAGCGGGAATCCCCGGCAAGCTGCACATCGAACGCTTCGAGGTCGAACGTTCCGCGATCGGCGAGGGCGGCACCGTGACCTTCGGCACCACCGGCCGCACCCTCACCGTCGACGGCGCGACCAGCCTGCTCGAAGCGGGCGAGTCCGTCGGCGTGCAGCTGCCCTTCGGCTGCCGCATGGGTATCTGCCAGACCTGCGTGGTCACCCTGTCCGCCGGACACGCCCGCGACCTGCGCAACGGCGACGAACGCCAGCCGGGCGACAAGGTACAGACCTGCATCTCGGCCGCGGCGGGCGACTGCACGCTCGACATCTGAGCATCCCCTCCGCTGAGGACAGCAGGTACCCTCGGAGTCATGCGCCGGCCATATCAATGGCCGGCAGCGGCTGGTCTAGGCCTACCTCGCGCCGACCGGCGCAGCAGGGCCGAGAACACAGCGGCGTAGCCGCGGCGTTCTCGGCCCGCCTCCATTCTGAACCGACCAGCCGCCAACCGACAGAGAGGACCCCGGTGGCCATCACCGATATCCAGGCCTTCGCCCATCTCACGGCCGCCGACATCGAGACACTGGGGAAAGAGCTCGATTCGATCCGCCGTTCGGTGGAGTCCTCCCGCGGCGCGCGCGACGCGAAGTACATCCGGCGCACCATCGCCGCACAGCGGGCACTCGAGGTGGCGGGCCGCGCGGTGCTGTTCGGCAGCCGCAACCGCTGGGCGTGGCTCGGCGGCACCGCGCTGCTGTCGGTGGCCAAGATCATCGAGAACATGGAGCTCGGGCACAACGTCAGCCACGGGCAGTGGGACTGGATGAACGATCCGGAGATCCACTCCACCAGCTGGGAGTGGGACATGACCGGGACCTCGGCGCAGTGGCGCCGGGCGCACAACTACTCCCATCACACCTACACCAACGTCCTCGGCAAGGACGAGGACCTGGGCTTCGGCATCCTGCGGATGACCCGCGACGAGGTCTGGCACCCGAAGCACCTGGTACAGCCCGCGGCGAATCTGCTGCTGGCCGCCACCTTCGAGTGGGGCATCGCGCTCCACGACCTCGGCATCGAGAAGGAGCTCGCCGGAGTTCCGCAGAAGCAGCTGCTGTCCGAGCCCAACAAGGAGTTCGCCCGTAAGGCGGGCCGTCAGGTGGTCAAGGACTTCGTGCTGTACCCGGCGCTGACCGGGCCCGCGTGGAAGTCGACACTGAAGGCCAACGCGACCGCGAACCTGGTCCGCAACCTGTGGGCGTACGCGGTGATCTTCTGCGGGCACTTCCCCGACGGCGCGGAGAAGTTCACGATCTCCCAGCTCGACGGCGAGACCCAGGGCGAGTGGTACCTGCGCCAGATGCTGGGCAGCGCCAATTTCAAGGCCGGTCCGGTGATGGCCTTCATGAGCGGCAATCTCTGCTACCAGATCGAGCACCACCTGTTCCCCGACCTGCCGAGCAACCGGTACCCGGAGGTCGCGGTGCGGGTGCGCGAACTGTGCGACAAGTACGACCTGCCCTACACCACCGGTTCGCTGGGCAAGCAGTACCTGCTGGCGTTCCGGACCATCCACAAGCTGGCACTGCCCGACCGGTTCCTCAAGCGGACCGCCGACGACGCGCCCGAGACGTCCTCGGAGCGCAAATTCGCCGGAATCTCGCTGCCGGACGCGCTGCGGGTCGACCCGGAGTCGGGCAAGCGCTTCGGGCTGCGCTCGGCACTGCACGACGCGAAGGTGTCGCTGGAGATCAAGGCCAGGCACGAGAAGGAAGTGCTGCGCGAGGCCAAGGCGACACTGAAGGCGCGGGCGCGGCAGGAAAAGCTGGCGTTGCGCGAGGCGAAGCGGGCGCTGGGCGAGCGTGCCCGCCGTCGCGGGTGAGATAACATCTCGGTCTCTTTTTCGCAATAGGATGCTTCACACAATTCAGCGCTCGAATCGCCAACCTACGCTCTCGTAACCTACGGTAGTGTAGCCGCCATGGCGATCTCGGATGTCAAGGAATACGCGCACCTCACCGCCGCGGATGTCGAAGCTCTCGGTGCGGAGTTCGACGCGATCCGCCGCGAAATCGAATCTTCGCGGGGGGTCGCCGACGCGCGATATATCCGCAATGTCATCCGGCTACAGCGAGCGCTGGAGATCAGCGGCCGCACGGTGCTGTTCGCCAGCTTCCTGCCGCCGGCCTGGCTGGCGGGCGTCGCCCTGCTCGGCACTGCCAAGATCATCGAGAACATGGAGATCGGGCACAACGTCATGCACGGGCAGTGGGACTGGATGAACGATCCGGAAGTCCACTCCACCTCGTGGGAATGGGACAACGCGGGCCCGTCGGCGCACTGGAAGATCACCCACAACTTCCTGCACCACAAGTACACCAACGTCCTGGGCATGGACGACGACATCGGCTACGGCCTGCTGCGCGTCACCCGTGACCAGCGCTGGATGCCGTTCTACCTGGGCAACCCGGTCTACAACCTGCTGCTGCAGATGCTGTTCGAGTACGGCGTCGCGATCCAGCATCTGGAACTGGGCAAGGTCGCCAAGAAGAAGTGGGACAAGGACTCGCCGGAGTGGCGGCAGTTCGACGCCGACCGCAAGCTGGTGCTCAAGAAGATCGGCAAGCAGGCCGCCAAGGACTACCTGATCTTCCCGCTGCTCACCGGCCCGTCGTTCCTCACCACCCTCACCGCCAATATGGCCGCCAACGTGATGCGCAACGTGTGGACCAACGCGGTGATCTTCTGCGGGCACTTCCCCGACGGCGCGGAGAAGTTCACCAAGGCCGACATCGAGAACGAGACGCAGGGCGAGTGGTACCTGCGCCAGATGCTGGGCAGCGCCAACATCTCCGGCGGCAAGGTCATGCACTTCATGACCGGCAACCTCAGCCACCAGATCGAGCACCACCTGTTCCCCGACCTGCCGAGCAACCGCTACGCCGCCATCGCCGTGCGGGTGCGCGAGCTGGCCGAGAAGTACGACCTGCCCTACACCACCGGGTCGATGCCGGTGCAGTACTTCAAGTCGTGGCGCACGATCCTCAAGTTGTCGCTGCCCAACAAGTACCTGCGCCACACCACCGACGACGCCCCGGAAACCAAGTCGGAGAAGCTGTTCGGTGGCAACGCCGTCACCACAGTCGACCCGGTGACCGGCCGTCGCCGTGGTCTGCGCACCGCGCTGTCCGCCGGGCGCAAGCTGGCCCGCCGCTCGATGGCCTGACGGCCTGAGGTTGACTGGTCGGCGTGTGTGCCGACCAGTTGAGCGTCTACGACGCGATCCGCCTGCGCCGTGATGTGCGCGCCGAATTCACCGGCGAGCTCGTCGACGACGAGACGCTGTGGCGGATCCTGGACGCGGCCCATCGCGCGCCCAGTGTCGGCAACTCCCAGCCGTGGGATTTCGTCGTTGTCCGGCAGCCGGACACCCTGCGCCGCTTCGCCGACCATGTCGCGGACAAGCGGGTCGAGTTCAGGGACGCGCTGCCTGCCGACCGGGCCGAGACGTTCGAGCCGATCAAGATCGACGGGATCGTCGAGAGCGGCACCGGCGTCGTGGTCACCCATGACGACCGGCGCGGCGGACCGCAGATCCTGGGCCGGGCGAGCGTGCCCGAGACCGGGGTGTACTCGACGGTGCTGGCGATCCAGAACCTGTGGCTCGCGGCGACCGCGGAGCAGGTCGGCGTCGGCTGGGTGTCGTTCTACGATCCGGACTTCCTGCGCGAGCTGGTCGACCTGCCCGCCGGCATCAAGCCGGTGGCCTGGCTGTGCGTCGGGCCGGTGCGCGAGTTTCAGCGGGTGCCCGACCTGGAACGGTTCGGGTGGCGCTCGGGTCGCTCGCTCACCGAGGCCGTGCATCACGAAACCTTCGGGGGCTGAACACGATC
>NZ_JBHXAY010000156.1:0-11568 GCF_042728775.1 Nocardia sp. NPDC060259 | reverse complement strand
CAACAAAGTCAAACACAACGTCACCAACGCCCTCACACTATGAACTGGAGTCGAGCATAGCGTTTCGTAGGCGACCACCGAACCCAGCGAATGCGCCACCACCACCCGGGTATCGGCGGTGATCACCGCCCGCACCCGATCGCGGATCTGCTCGCGCAGGTCGGGTTCGAACAGATACCGGCGCACCTGCTTCACATTCCCGATCATGCCGCGCACCGCGACCCCCGCGAAGAACCTCGACTTAGACAACTGCTGCAGGATCGCCTGCACCGGTACCGGGGTCCGCGCCAAACTTTGATCACCGGGCAACCGCACCGTCGCATCCGTCTCTGCGGTGGCCTCCCACCACCGCACCAGCAACTCCTGCTCCCACCCCGGTTGGACGTCACCCGGCCCGTACCATGGCTCACCCACCGATAGGAACTGTCCTGGCGGCCGGAACAGATCACCATAAAACCCCGCCGCCACCTCCTCAGGCGTCAATGCTGCCGTACCGGCCAGGGACAGGCCGCTGTTCACCGCTGGCAGCCACTCCTGAAGCATCACCTCATTACCGGAGACCTGCGCACCGATCCCATGCACACACACCAGACGCGCCACCCGAACTCCCTTCACCAGAACGGCACGGAAGAAACCTGTCGGCACAGCTGCAGCGTGTGTGAAGTGCCCCCCACAGCGCGTCGCAACTGAATTGTGCAGTCATTCGCTCGGCAGCATGGGTATTCCGGAAATTGTGGCGATTCAGGCGGGCGTCACGGCTGCCGCAGGCCCACACGAACCGGTTCGTGTGGGAAGTTGACGACCGTAGCCACAAGCTGCGCATCGACTTCGGCGAGGCCTTGTATACCGCGAAGGAGGCGTGCTGCGGGTGCGGCGGCACAGTCCTGACCGTCGGATTCGACGAGGTTGAGTTGGTCTAAGCCTTGGCTAAGAAGCGTCACCCACCGACCGCTGGCTCATACCTTCCCGATCCTGGGTACTACCATCGTCTGCTGGTCGGTGCCCGTTCTCTCCCGCAGTGGCCCCCGGCTCGCCCGGAATGCACGGAAATCGGCATTACAGGGCGTTCCTGCAGGGCGGCCGGGTCATGATTGGACCAGAAGATCCGGGTCACGTTCGCGGTTCTGGCCCACTTTCCGCGATCAGGTCTGGAGCCGCGCTCCGTACGAGTACCTCCGTCGCAAACTCCATGGCTGCGAGCGAAGGTCTGTACCACCCAATCGATCTGAGCCAGATTTCGGACAGTCGACAACGAGCACCCAACTGCAAGAGCAGATGGCCCGCTCACCGCTCGCGCCGAGCCCATGCACGGACTGTGGGTGGGGCGTAGAACCATCGTTGTTCGTCTTCGAGCTCCGTCTGCGCGGTGGCAATCAACTCAGGTCGAACACCGAGAGTGGCCAAGGTGTCGTGGGCTTGTGCCCAGGTCAGATTCCACATGCGCGCCATCGGTGAGCCTCCGCGAAACATTGGGATATCCGCCTCGGCATGAACATCCACAAGCCCGAGCGTCTCCAATTGCGCAGGTATGTTCCGAGCCCACGATTGACTCGCGCCTGCGATTTCGGTCGAGCGTGCAAAGGCGCGCCAGACTTCGCCGAATGCACCTGGCATTTCATCGAGCACGCCGAGCCCGTCGCCTTCTTCGAGCATGAGAACGCCGCCCGGTGTCAGCGCTCGGACCAATCGCTGCAGAACGATGTCCCGATCGGCGATGTGCAGCAGGACGAATCGGGTGTGGACGAAATCGAATGCGCGCTCGGGGATATCGTCGGCGGCGAGGTCGAGCTGGGCAACTTCGCCGCCGCAGCCGGGTAGGTCGATGAGGTGGCGCGGGTCGGAATCGACCGCGAGTACTCGCCCGCCGGGCAGTACGACACTACACAGCCATCGCGCGAAGGACCCGCCGCCAGCTCCGGCTTCCAGGCACCGCCATCCCGCACGCACACCGAGCCGCTGCGCTAGCGCGATACTTCCTGAGTCATAGGCCGCGCCGAGCAAGGCAAGACGTTCGCCAGCGAAGTCCCATTCGTTCGGCAACGTGTAGTACGCGTCGGGTGAAGACCAGCTCATGCCCAGACGCTAGGCGCGGGTGTCATGAGCCGGGGTTGGTTTGCCAGCACTCTCCGGTGCCAAGTGATCGAATCCACACTGCTAGAACAACTTCGAACGAGAGTCTTCGGAACTTCCGCGTATTGGCTGAATATCGTGCCTGTCCGACAGCGCACGACAAATAGCCGATGTGCGCAGGCGCCTGCTCTGCGTCGTCACGTCCGTTTTGGGCGATGGGGTGCGATGAGTTTGTGGATGATTTGGGCGGCGCCCCAGGTGTCGAGGCCGTGGGCGATCACGCTGAACAGATCCCAGATACGCAACAGCTGCGCTTGGTCCCGCCACCCCTCGCAGGGACGAGTCAGCTCTTCATACACAGCGAAGAACCTGTCTGAAGCCGACGGTCGGGGTTGGCACCAGAGTGCGGCCAGGTCGATCTCGGGCCAGCAGTAGGACACTGCAGGGTCTATCAGCGCGGGCCTGCCGGAGCCGTCAGCAAGGATGTTCCCGGGCCACATGTCGCCGTGGGTCAGCGAAGGCGGGTGCGGCGGGATGAGCTCGGGTAGCGCGAGGCAAAGGCGTTCAATTGCCCTGCGCTGGACTCGGTCGAACTCCTCCCGCACCGGCGCTTCCCGCAGCCACCGCAGAATCCTGTGCTGCGCGTAGAACTCGTAACCATCTGTCTCCCAAGCATTTTCTTGCAGCATTCGGCCGTGCCAGCCATCGCGGTACCAGCCGAACCGGTCGGAGACTGTGGAGGTATGCAATGCGGCGACCATGTGCGCAAGCTGCGCCCAGAACTGCTCGTCTACTCCTCGTGGCTGCAGCGCTTCGAGTACGAGTAGCTGGGTCGAGACGTGGGCCACGGCCGGGACACGTACACCGCCGAGGTGCGCGAGCGCTGAAAGCCCGGCGGCTTCGACCTCGAAGACGTCCGCATCCGTCAGCGTCTTCGCGAAAATTCGCCGGCCATCACGCAATGTCGCTATTCCGGCGATGCAGATGCATCCGCCGGTCATCTGTTCGAGAGTCGCGACAGCGAAGTCTGCCGCCTCCAGTTGTCGAGCGAGGACCTCAACCTCTGCCATCAGGGCAGTGAACCATGTGTCGGCGAGGGCTGTGCCGATCCGGGGCACGCTGTGGAGTGCCTGCGCACGAATGTCCGCAGATGCCGCTGGGCGCGCGTTGGTCGACAATCCGAAATCTGGCTCGGATCGATTGGGTGGCACGGACCTTCGCTCGCAGCCATCGGGCTGCGGCGGGGGTACTCGCACGGGGCCGCGACTCCAAACCTGATCACGGAAAGTGGGCCAGAACCACATTCGCGCCGGAGCTGACAGCAGGGATTCCTGCCGGGCCGGTTCTGTGTGCCGGGAGCACAAGCGCTTGTGACAGGCGTCATCGAGTACCGAACATTCACAGCTGAAAGGTTCTGGGCAGCTAGGCCGTGAGTCCCCTCCACCGCCTAACTGCCCAGAACCTTTCCACCGCCAGTGCCAACGAGGCTCTGCCGCACTCCGAAGGGGTTTGCCTCCCAGATCAGCCCGAGCAGACACCCGGCCAGCAAATATGACCCAAGTCACAAATGCTGGTCGAGTGCCCTCAAACTACCTGCTCAGGTGATGTTTTCCCTGGTCAGATCACTTCGCCGGGAATGGGGAGTTGATCGTGGTGAAGTACTGGATGGCCGCGCCGATCGCGAACGGAGCGGTGATGAAGATCTGGCCGGCGATGGCGCCGACCGGACCGACGAGCAGGGCGCCTGCGATGCAGCCGACGGCGGCGGCGGGCAGGAAGGGGCCGAGCAGGCCGACGATGGTGCCCAGGGCGACCGTGCCCGCGAGCACGCCACCGAGGACGCAACCGACGGCGGCGCCGCCGAGGCCACCGACCAGGGTGCCGATGCTGGCACCCATGGAGATGGTGCTGGTCAGGCGGCTCCAGGCCGCGACCTCACGGTCGTACTCGTTCTTCCACGGCGCCTTGTCCTCATAGGGCAGGGCGACCGGCTTGTAGACGGCCTTCGAGACGTCCAGCTGCGGGGACAGGGTCGCGGTGTTGCCCGCGATCTCGGCCGCGATCGGCAGTTCGAAGTCGTCCAGACGGAAGGTCAGCGGGGTGGCCGCGATGGTGGTGCCGTTGGGAGCCTTCAGCTTGAAAGCGCCCTCCTCCACGACCATCGAGCCCGCATCGGTGGTGATGACGGACTTGCCGGCCACTTCCTGCGCGGTGAAGTTGACCGGCGCGTCGGCGTCCGCGGAAGCCGAGCCGGTGGCGCCGGCGGTCACGCCGATCGCGACAGCGAGCATTGCCGCAGCCGCAGCAGATTTCCTCATCGTGTATTTCTTCCTCTCACATTCCCGGACGGGAATCGGCGCGTCGAATACGCGCACGTTCTCGGGACGCCGATTCCGCGACGCGCTCACAGGTCGAGCACCAGCACACCGGAGCGGGCACGCGAGACGCAGAGCATCATCGTCGCGCCGCGCTCGCGCTCCTCGGCGGTGAGCAGCGAATCGCGGTGCTCGACGTCACCGTCGAGCACGGGGGTTTCGCAACTACCGCAGGTACCTTCGCGACACGAGGTGATCACCGCGACGCCCGCCGATTCGAGGACATCGACGATGGAGCGGTCGGCGCCGACCCGCAGGGTGCGGCCGGTCTGCGCCAGCCGGATCTCGAAGGCCCGGTCTGGTCCGGTGGTCTCGACCTGCCGCGGCACGAAGCGTTCCGTGCGCACCGTGACGCGCTGCCGTACGCCTTCGGCCTCGACAGCGGCCAGCAGCGGTTCCGGCCCGCAGCAGTACACGGTCGCTGTCGGCCGCGCGGACAGGATCTCCGCCACCGGAAGCAGCCCGGACTCGTCCTGCGGCACCAGCCGCGCCGCCGGGTACCGCTCGGTGAGCATGTCGGCGAAGGCCATGTGCGCCTTGGTGCGCGCACCGTAGTGCAGCGTCCAGTGCGCGCCCGCCCGCTCGGCGGCGGCGATCATCGGCAGGATCGGGGTGATCCCGATCCCGCCCGCCACGAACGTGTACTCCGCGGCTTCGACCAGCTCGAAGTTGTTGCGGGGCACCGATACCGACAGCGTCGTGCCGGGCAGCGCGGTCCGGAACAGATGCGCCGACCCACCACGACCAGCGGGCTCGTGCAGGATGGCGATCCGCCAGCGGTCCCGCTCGGCGGAATCGCCGCACAGCGAGTATTGGCGGACCCCGGCGGCGCCCGCCGCGACGTCGATGTGCGCACCCGGCGTCCACGCGGGCAGATCAGCACCGTCGACCGCGGCGAGCACCAGGGCGAACACCGCATCGGCTTCGTCGGTGCGCTCGATCACCCGCACCCTCATGTCGGTCATGGCCATCCCCTCGGCGGAATCGTTGTCGAGATCACCGTGGTGCACCCCCGCCGCGACCGCCGCCGGGGCGTGGCGAGTCGATTGGACCGATCGACATTCACTATCGCCCCGGCTCCCTGCGGGCGACCCGTCCGAGACTGGCGGCATGACTCCAGTGGCGGAACTGGTCGACAAGACCAGGCAGTTCGTGCAAGACCACGTCATCCCGGTGGAACGCGAGGTCGTGGTCGGTGGCCGGGTCACCGACGACGCCCTGCGCCTCGACCTGCAGAAGAAGGCCAAGGAGGCCGGCGTCTTCGGCCCGCTGTCGGATCCCGCGTACGGCGGCCTCGGCCTGGACACCAGGGCACAGGCCGAGGTGCTCGAAGCGGCGGGCGCGAGTCTGCTCGGGCCGCTCGCGGTCAACGCCTGGGCGCCCGACGACGGCAATATCCACCTGCTGGCCGCGGTCGCGAATCCCGAGCAGAAGCAGCGGTATCTGGCCCCGCTGGCCTCCGGTGAGGTCCGCTCGGCCATCGCCATGACCGAACCCGCCCCCGGCGCCGGCTCGGATCCGCGGATGCTGGCCACCGTCGCCGAGGAGACCGACACCGGCTGGATCATCAACGGCCGCAAGCACTTCACCACCGGCGCCCAGGGTGCGGCGTTCACCATCTGTGTCGCCGCCACCACCGACGGGCCGACCATGTTCCTGGTCGACCAGGACAACCCCGGCCTGAAGGTGGGCCGCCGGATGCCGACGCTGGACCACACCAGCGCACCCGGCGGACACTGCGAGGTCGAGTTCACCGACTGCGAGGTCCCCGAGTCCGCGATCCTGGGCGCGGTCGGCCGCGGCCTCGACCTGGCGCAGGTGCGGCTCGCGCCCTCGCGGCTGGTCTTCTGCATGAACTGGCTCGGCCTGGCCGTGCGCGCCCAGCAGCTCACCGCCGACCACATCACCGGCCGCCACTCCTTCGGCGTGCCGATCTCCGAACACGGTCTGGCCCAGGGCCTGATCGCCGACAACGAGATCGACATCGCCGCCGCCCGCAGCCTGATCCGGTCCACCGCCGCCACCATCGACGAGCACGGCGCCGCCTCCTCGCAGGCCCGTCACGAAGCGTCGATCACCAAGACCTTCGTCTCCGAGGCGGTCTGGCGCGTCCTGGACCGCTCGGTGCAGCTGCACGGCGGACTCGGTGTCTGCGAGGACTACCTGGTGGCCCGATTCCTGGTGGAAGCCAGGGCTTTCCGCATCTACGAGGGTCCGTCGGAGGTGCTGCGCTGGTCGATCGCGCGGCGCGTCCTGCGCGGACCGCGCTGAGAGGACACTCCCATGACCACGCGCAGCATCGCCGGTTTCGGCGCCGCCTACCCCGCCCTCGATCCCGACGCCGTCGACTACGAGTACCTGCGCGCTGCCTCGCAGGCGCTGGTCCCCTTCGGCGCCCACGTCGGCACCAGGATCACCGAGATCTCCCCGGCCCGTTCGGTGGTCGAGATCCCCGCCGAGCCGGTGATGTGCAACCACATGGGCACCGTGCACGCGGGCGCGCTGTTCACCGCCGCCGACATCGCGGGCGCCGCGGCCTTCGTCGGCGCCGCCGCGCACCGGCTGCACACGATCGACCGGCTGGTGCTGCGCGGTGGCACCGCCGCCTACCGCAAGCCCGCCCGCGGCCGCATCCGTGCCGTCGCGACGGTCGATGCCGAGCAGCTGGCCGCCGTCCTGGCCGCCACCGAGACCACGCGCTTCGCCTTGTCCGGTCGCGCCGAGCTGCTCGACGACAACGACGTGCGCACCGCCAAATTCACCTTCGACTACGTGTGCGATGTCCGCATCGCCGGAACGGACGAGCGATGACAACGACCACGCCCGACACCACGACGGTCGAGACCGCCGACGGCGTGCGCTTCACGGTGCGCTGGCTGGCCGCCGCCGACCCCACCGCCCCGGTGGTGCTGATCCTGCCCGCCATGGCGATGAAGGCGCGCAACTACCAGTCGCTGGCCAAGGCGCTGCACACCGCGGGTCTCTCGGTGGCGACCTGTGACCTGCGCGCGCACGGCGAGGCCGAGCCCGCCCTGGGTGAGCACACCGACTTCGGCTACCGCGAGATGCTCGAAATCGACCTGCCCGCCATCGTTTCCGCGGTCGAGGAGCGGTTCCCGCAGGCGCCGCTGCACCTGTTCGGGCACAGCCTGGGCGGTCAGCTCGCGCTGCTGTTCGCCGCCGCCGAGCCCGAGCGGGTCGCCGGGATCACCGTGATCGGCACCGGCACCGTGTTCTGGTGGGCGTTCGGTCCGCGCCGCTGGTTCGAGGCACTGAGCCAGATCCAGTGGATCGGCCTGGTCTCGCGGGTCAAGGGGCACTGGCCCGGTGGCGTGCTGATCCCGGCGCCGATGCCGGGCGGGGTGATGGTCGACTGGTCGATCCACTCGCTCACCAGCTACTACCGCCCCAGCGGCACCAAGCGCCGCTACAACACGCTGCTGGCGAACATGACCCTGCCGGTGCTGGCGATCTCGCTGTCCCAGGACGTACTCGGCCCCAAGTCCAACGTCGACTTCCTGGTCTCGCGGATGCCCTCGGCCGCGGTGACCCAGTGGCACATCGACGAGAACTCCGCGGTCGAGCACCTGGATCACTTCACCTGGCTCAAGGATTCGCCCGCGATCGCCGCGGGCGTGTCGCAGTGGATCACGGCCGGCACCGCGCCGGCCTGAAGGAGAGACGTGGCGCGACTGCAGATCGACGCGGTGTCGAAGAGATTCGACACCGACTACGCCGTGCGCGAGGTGAGCCTCGATATCGCCGACGGCGAATTCATGGTGCTGCTCGGCCCCAGCGGCTGCGGCAAGTCCACCCTGTTGCGGATGATCGCCGGGCTGGAGGAGCCGAGCGAAGGCCGGATCCTGGTGGGCGGCACCGATGTCACCGACGCGGCGCCGCAGCGCCGTGACCTGGCGATGGTGTTCCAGAGCTACGCGCTCTACCCGCATCTGTCGGTGGCCAGGAACATCGGTTTCCCGCTGCGCGCACGACGCAGGCCGCGCGCCGAGATCGCCCAGCGGGTCGCCGAGGTGTCGGCCACCCTGGAACTGTCTGCCCTGCTCGACCGCAAGCCCGTCGCGCTCTCGGGCGGGCAGCGGCAGCGGGTCGCGTTGGCGCGCGCCATGGTTCGCGATCCCGGCGCGTTCCTCATGGACGAGCCGCTGTCGAATCTGGACGCCAAGCTGCGCAGCGCGACGCGGGCGGAGTTGATCTCCCTGCACCGGCGACTCGGCGCGACGTTCCTGTACGTCACCCACGATCAAGTCGAGGCGATGACGATGGCCTCGCGCATCGCCCTGCTCAACGAGGGCAGGGTCGAGCAGTGCGGCACACCCGCCGAGCTCTACGACCAGCCGCGCTCCACCTTCGTCGCCGGGTTCCTCGGTTCGCCGCCGATGAACCTGTTCCCCGCGGTCGTGCAGTCCCGCGACGGCGGCCTGCGGGTGACGGCCGACGGCGTTGACGCCGCCCTCGACATCTCCGAGGAACTCGGCGACGCCACCGCGGTGATCGCGGGCATCCGCCCGGAGCGCCTGCGTATCGACCCCTCGGCCAGCGATGTCACCGGCACGGTGCGGATGGTCGAGAACCTCGGCAGCGAGGAGCTGGTGCACCTCGACGCGGGCAAGACCAGCCTGTGCGTGCGCGCACCGCGCCCGGCCGGGGTCCGCGCCGGCGAGGCCGTCGCGCTGCGTGTCGATCCCGCCGACATCCATCTGTTCGATCCCGATACCGGCCTCCGGCTGACCTGGCGAGCGCCGCAATCGGATTCCACACCGAGCAAGGACGCGGCGGCAGTGCCCGTCCCCTGATTTCCGCACGACCCGTTGATGAGGAGAACCACCATGAAACGCACCCTGCCCGTCCTGGGCGTGGTGTTCACCACCGCCGTCGCCCTGAGCGGCTGCGGTCTGGGCGGCACCGTGTCCACGGACACCACGACGACCGCGCAGATCCCCGAGCTGAAGCCCGACCAGCAGGTCTCGATCACCTTCGAGTCCTACAACTACGGTCTCGCCGGCGCCTGGACCGACACGTTCAACGCGCTGATCACCGACTTCGGCAAGAAGTACCCCAACATCAAGGTCACCGCGCAGAAGCCGCAGGGCAACAGCCCGAACCCGGCCACCGACACCATCTCCAGCATCCAGAACCAGATGGTCGCGGGCACCCCGCCCGACGTCGCCCAGCTCGGCTTCTCCGACCTGGACTTCACCGTGCACCAGCTGCAGGCCAAGCCGCTCGACACCCTGGTCGGCAAGCAGGAGGTGGCCCGCAACTTCGACGGCCGCCACGCCTACGCCCCGCGCGCCCGCGTCCTCGACGACTGGGACGGCCACACCTACGGCGTGCCGTTCGTGTTCTCCACCCCCGTGCTGTACCTGAACGCCTCGCTGTTCACCGAAGCCGGTCTGGACCCGGCCAAACCGCCCGCCACCTGGGCCGACGTCACCACCGCCGCCAAGCAGATCGCCGACCGCACCGGCAAGGGCGGGGTGTACATCGACTGCCTCACCAAGACCGCCAAGGACTGGTGCTTCCAGTCGCTGGTGCGCTCCAACGGCGGCCGGGTCATCTCCGAGGACCGCCGCACCCTCACCTACGCCGACGCCCCCGTCGTCGAGGTGACCCAGATGGCGCAGAACCTGGTGAACACCGGCGGCATGCCCAAGCTGAACCAGAAGCAGGGCTACGAGGCGTTCGCGCGCGGCGAGATCGGCATGATCCTCGAGACCAGCGCCATCCAGGGCACCTTCGTGACCGGCGCCAAGGACAAGTGGGACCTGCGGTCGGCGCCGATGCCGTCGTTCGGCAGCAAGGCGACCGTGCCGACGAATTCCGGTGCGGGCCTGCACATCCTGTCCAACGATCCCGCCAAGCAGCGCGCCTCGTGGGAGCTGATCAAGTTCCTCACCAGCGAAGAGTCCTACATCAAGATCTCGCAGAACATCGGCTACCTGCCGCTGCGCACCGGCCTGCTCGACCAGGCCGACGGGCTCAAGGACTGGGCGGCGAAGAACCCGCTGCTGAAGCCGAACGTCGCCCAGCTGGCGAACATGGAGCCGTGGGTGTCGATGCCGGGCAACAACTATCTGCAGATGCGTGACGGCATGATGGACGCGGTCGAGGCGATCGTGTTCCAGGGCAAGGATCCTCAGTCCACGTTGACCGCTGCGCAGGCAGAGGGCACCAAACTCCTGCCGGTCACATGAGCGATCTGACCATCGTCCAGCTCACCGATACCCACCTGCGCCCGGCCGGTGAGCTTGTCCACGGTGTCGTCGACACCGACGCGAACCTCGCGCGGGTGCTCACCCACCTGCGCGAGGCCGGGCAGCACGTCGACGCCCTGGTGCTCTCGGGTGACCTGTCCGACAACGGGTCACCCGAGGCGTACCGGCGGCTGCGCGCGGCCGTCGAGCCGGTCGCGGCCGAGCTCGGCGCCGAGATCGTCTATGCCATGGGCAATCACGACGAGCGCGCCGCCTTCGGCGAGGAGCTGCTGGATCTGGCTCCCGGCTCGGTGGACACCACGTTGCCGCACGACCGCAGCATCGAGATCGCGGGCCTGCGCATCATCGTGCTCGACAGCACAACGCCGCAGCGGCACGAGGGCAGGCTCGAACTCGAGCAGCTGGCCTGGCTGAGCGTTCAGCTCCGCACGCCCGCCCCGCGGGGCACCGTGCTGGTGCTGCACCATCCGCCGCTGCCCTCGCCCGTGGCCACCGCCGACTTCCTCAAGCTCACCGATGCGGATCGGCTGGTGGAGGTGCTCGACGGCTCGGATGTCCGGATGATCCTGTGCGGGCACAACCATCTGACGGCCGCCGCGGCGGTGGCCGGTATCCCGGTGTGGATCGGGCCCGCGCTGTCGTATCGCATCGATCCGATGGCGCCGGCGGGCAGGCACCGCGGGCTCACCGGATTCGGGTACAGCCGCATCGATCTCGTCGGATCGACGGTGCTGGCCACCGCGATCGAGGCGACCCCGGCGACGCCGGTCTACGACCGGCCGGAATCCGAGGTGCTCGACCAGCTCGCGGCGATCGCCGCCCGGACGCGGTGACATGTTCGTCATCGACGACAGGCAGGACCCGGCGCAGGTGGCGAGCATCGCCCC
>NZ_JBHXAY010000155.1:0-11632 GCF_042728775.1 Nocardia sp. NPDC060259 | reverse complement strand
CAGCCTCGGGAGGCTCAGCAGTTCGGCACCGGGTCGGTGTCCGTGTCGCTCTGACTCGAATTAAGTTACGCAGCCACGAACGCGAAGTCAAATCGCCTGGTAGATCCGGCGTTTCCCCAGCTCGCCACACCTTCGACGGGTCGACGAACGACCGTGGCGGCGCCGGCTGTGGAGCCGAGGCGCACTCGGCGACGAGTGGCGATCTTTTGGCAACTGATCATACGTCCAGCTGAATTTGGTCTATGAAACTTCCCCTACCTGCCGACATGACATGCGGCACATAGACAGCCGATAACCTCCGATATACAGTTTGCCGACCTTCAGCAATTCTTCAGTTAACATACGAGAAGGGGGGACGAGACGTGACAGAGGACCTCGACTCGGTCGAACGTCGCGCCTGGAGTGCGGTGGTCACCCTCGCGATGCGGGTGCCGAGCGCGCTCGATTCGCGACTGCAACGCGAGTTCGGCCTGACCCATTTCGAGTACCGGGTCATGGCACTGCTGCGCGAGGCGCCGGACCATCGGATGCGGTTGAGCCTGCTCGCCGCGCGCGGGCACGGGTCCATCTCCCGGCTCTCCCATGTGGTGTCCAAGCTGGAACGGGTCGGCTGGGCCGAGCGCGCGGCCGCGGAATCGGGGCGCGGCGTCGACGCGGTCCTCACCGAGAGCGGGCTGGCCAAGGTGGCCGAGGCGACACCGGAGTATCTCGTCGCGGTGCGGCGGCTGGTCATGGACGGACTCGACGGGCCACAGAAGGCCGAGCTGGCGGTACTCGGCGAACGGCTCTCCGACCATCTGGTCGGCACCCTCGGTAACGCCGACGAACCACCGCTCGGGCACTGACGCGCGAACGCCGCCCCGGCCGATGACCGGGGCGGCGTTCTCGTCGGTGCGCTGGGTTCAGGCGTTGTTCGGGCGCCAGGTGGCCACCGCCCAGATCACCACGATGTTGATGATGATGATCAGGATCGACCACCATGGGTAGTACGGCAGCCACAGGAAGTTCGCGATGATCGAGATGGCGGCGATCACCATCGCCAACACCCGTCCCCATGTCTGACCGGCCAGCAGGCCGATCGCGACGATCACCGCGATGGCACCGAAAACGATGTGCCACCAGCCCCATGACGTCAGGTCGAACTGGTAGAGGTACTCGGGCCCAACGACGATGAGATCGTCCTTGGCGACAGCCGAGATACCTTCGAGGATCTGCAGGACACCGACCACCGCCAGCAGGATTCCGGCGCCGATGGAGGTTCCTGCCGCGATTCCCTCGCGTACCGGGTGCTGATTCTGATCTGTCATCGCTCGGCCTTCCCGTCAGGTCAACGGACGTGCCACCACGGCACACGTCAACGGTAGGAACCCGACGGGGCCGCGCGCCTCATCCGTTGTGGGTGAACTCGCCTACGCGCCGGACCGGGCGCAGCGTCTTGCCGAGATCGGTGCGCAGAGTGATCAGCGCGTCGAGCAGGTAGTTCTGCCTGACCCGCCACGGATGCTTGTCGCCCTGACGGGGGAACGCGGCGATCGAGCGCAGGATGTAGCCGGCGTTCAAGTCGAGCAGCGGACGCTCGGTGAGCGCGCCCTTCGGATCCGGCACGACGGCGGGGACCCCGGTCCGGTCGAGATGGGCGAGGACCTTGCAGACCAGGCGCGAGGTGAGGTCGGCGCGCAGCGTCCACGAGGCGTTGGTGTAGCCGACGCAGATGGCGAAATTGGGCAGGCCGGTCAGCATCGCGCCCTGCCAGACGAACTGGTCCGACAGCGGGACCGGGGTGCCGTCGACCTCGGGGGCGATGCCGCCGAAGGCGAGCAGCCGCAGGCCGGTCGCGGTCACCACGATGTCGGCGGGCAGGATTTTGCCCGATTCGAGCTGGATGCCCTCGGGGACGAACCGGTCGATCCGGTCGGTGACCACCGCGGCCTTGCCCTTCTTCATCGCCTTGAAGAAGTCGGCGTCGGGCGCGGCGCACAGGCGCTGGTCCCACGGGTCGTAGTCGGGGGTGAAGTGCTCGGCGACCAGTGTGTCGTCTTTGAGGATGCGGGTGGTGAGGCCGGTCAGCAGCTTGCGCGCGGCGGCGGGGCGGCGACGGCAGTACTGGTAGAAACCGATGTTGAACAGGATGTTCTTGGTGCGGATCAGCCGGTGCGCCAGCCCGGCGGGCAGCAGTTCGCGGATCTTGTCGGCCTGCTTGTCGCGGCCGGGGACGGCGCTGATCCAGGTGGGGGTGCGCTGCAGCATGGTGACGTGCGCGGCCTCGTCGGCCAGCGAGGGCACCAGGGTGACCGCGGTCGCGCCGCTGCCGATGACCACGATCCGCTTGTCGCGCACGTCCAGGTCGGCAGGCCAGAACTGCGGGTGCACGATGGTGCCCGCGAAGTCCTCGCGACCGGCGAATGCGGGGGTGTGCGGCTGCTGGTAGTCGTAGTAGCCGGCACAGGCGTAGAGGAAACCGCAGGTCAGGGTGCTCAGCTCGGGGCCGTCGGGGCCGTCGTGGGCGATGGTGAGCTGCCAGCGCGCCTGCGCCGACGACCAGTCCGCGCCGATCACCCGCGACCCGAAGCGGATGCGCCGGTCGATGCCGTTCTCGTGCGCGGTTTCGCGGATGTAGTCCAGGATCGACGCGCCGTCGGCGATGGAGCGGGCCGCGCGCCACGGCTTGAACGGATAGCCGAGGGTGAACATGTCCGAGTCGGAGCGGATGCCCGGGTACCGGAAAAGGTCCCAGGTGCCGCCGAGATCGGCGCGGGCCTCGAGGATCGCGTAGCTGCGGTGCGGGTGTTCGGTCTGCAGCCGATAGGCGGCCCCGATACCGGACAATCCCGCGCCGACGATGACGACGTCGAGATGTTCGGGGGCAACGGCGGAGTCGGTCATGGCTCCAGTGTGCCTGGCGACACATCGCGAGGTGAAGGCAGTGTTTCGCTATCCTCGACGCAGTGTCGATCTTTCGGCGTGCGGGATGGTTGCTCGTCGGCGCACTTGTCATCACACTGGGTGCCGCGCTCGCCGGGTGGCCCGTGTACGTCCGGCCACAGGTGGACCCGCTGCGCCCCGCCGATGTGATCGTCGTGCTCGGCGGCACCCCCTACGAACGCTTCGACCTCGGGATCGAGCTCGCCGAGCGTGGCTACGCCCCCGAGGTGCTGATCTCGCAGTCCACCGGCCCCGACGATCCGCTGATGGACAAGTACTGCGGCGGCCGATTCGCCTTCCGTGTCTCGTGTTTCGTGCCCGACCCGTGGACGACCGACGGTGAGGCGCGCGAGATCGTGCGGCGGGCAACGATTTACGGCTGGCGGCACATCATCGTTGTCACCTTCACCCCGCACGTCTCGCGTGCCCGCTACATCGTCGGCCGGTGTTTCGACGGCGAGATCACCATGGTCGCCAGTCCCACCGAGTCCGGGCTGGGGTTCTGGTCGTGGATGTATGTGCGCCAATCCGCGGGATACATCCGGGCTTTCGTGAACCAGCATTGTGAGACCTCCGGAAATTCCGCGTCCCGGCTTCTAGAGTGACACCAATGCGCGGCCGGGTGCCGGGCCGCGCGGGTGGCACGGGCGAGAGGACCGCCGATGCTTGTCGAGGACCTGCGCACCGTCGGAGACGACGCGCTGCGCGCCCAGATCTGCGTCATCGGCTCGGGCCCGGCCGGGCTGACCGTGGCCACCGAACTGGCCGCGGCGGGTCTGCAGGTGCTGGTCCTGGAGAGCGGTGACCACGAAATCGGTCCCGCCGAGCCGGAATTCGCTGCCATCGACAGCGTCGGCGCGCCGCGGCTGCCACCCGACCGGATCGCGGGCAGCCGGGTCCTCGGCGGCAGCTCGCTGGTCTGGGCCGGACGCTGTGGCGTGCTCGACGACCTCGACTTCGCGACCCGGCCGTGGGTGCGGCGGTCGGGGTGGCCGATCGATGCGGGCGAGCTGCGTCCGTACGCCGAACGCGCCGCCGCGCATGCCGGGCTCGGGCACGGCACGGGGTTCACCGACGCCGAGTTCTGGCCGCTCGCGGGACGTCCGGCGCCTGCCGCCGCCGTCGACACCGGGTCGCTGCGCCCGTACTTCTGGCAGATCAGCCGGGATCCGGTCGACCGGTTCGACTGCAAACGGTGGGGCAGGCTGGTGCGCGATATCGTGGCGCCGACCGCACGGGTGCTGGTGAACGCGACCGTCACCCACCTCGACACCGATGCCACCGGCGCGCACGTGAACTCGGTGGAGGTGACCGGCGCCGGTGGCCGGGTCCGCACCGTCGAGGCGCGGATCTTCGTGCTCGCGGCGGGCGGGATCGACACGCCACGGCTGCTGCTCGCCTCGCGGCGCACCGTTCCCGGCGGCATCGGGAACCGGTACGACCAGGTGGGGCGGTATCTGATCGACCATCGCAGCGGCGTGGTCGGCACCCTGTCCCCCGCCGTCGCCGGTGCCGCGCTGGCCCGGTTCGGCAAGTATGTGGTCAAGGGGCCGCGGGGTAAGCACACCTTTGTGCACGGCCTGGCCCTGTCGCCCGAGGTCCAGCGCGGGGAATCGCTGTTGAACTGCGCACTGTGGTTGCAGGAGGTCACCGCGCCCGACGATCCGTGGGACGCCGTCAAGCGGGTGCTGAGTGGGCGGGCGGAGTGGAACGATGCGCGAATCATGCTGTCGGACACCAAGCTGCTGCTGGCAGGGGCTCGGCGCAGACTGATCGACGGTGTCGGGTTGCCGCACCGGCTCACGGGGGTCGAGGTGTGGACGATGGTCGAACAGGCGCCGGATCCGGACAGCCGGGTGCGGCTGTCCGAGCGCACCGACCCGGTGGGAATGCCGCTGCCCCAGGTGGATTGGCGGATCGGTGCGCGGGAGGACGCGACCGTCCGGCGGGCGACGGCGCTGCTGACGGCCGAGTTCGCCCGGCTCGGGCTGCCCGCGCCACAGATCGCGCCCGCGGCGCTGCCCGGCAGTACCGAGCCGCTGCCGCTGGCCGACCGGGCGCACCCGAGTGGCACCACCAGGATGTCGGCCGATCCGCGGCACGGGGTGGTCGACCGGCACTGCCGGGTGCACGGCGTCGACAACCTCTACATCGCGGGCAGTTCGGTCTTCCCGACCAACGGGCACGTCAACCCGACGCTGACCGTGCTCGCGCTGGCCGTGCGCCTGGCCGACACCCTGCGCGCCGGACCGCGCGCCCCGCGCTGATCCGGTGTCGCACCCGATTAGGCTGGCCGGGTGCAGGACTCGTCACCGACCGCCCATCCGCACGAACCCCATGCCGAAGGGCTCGCGTCCCGGTTGAACTGGCTGCGCGCCGGTGTGCTCGGCGCGAACGACGGCATCGTGTCCACCGCCGGTCTGGTGGTCGGTGTCGCGGCGACCACGAACGATCCGCACACCATCCTCACCGCGGGCGTGGCCGGACTGGTCGCGGGCGCGATCTCGATGGCGGCGGGCGAATACGTGTCGGTGAGCACCCAGCGGGATTCGGAGCGGGCGCTGCTCGCCAAGGAGCGCAGGGAGCTGGCCGACGATCCGGCGGCGGAACTGGCCGAGCTGATCGGGATCTACGAGGCCAAGGGGCTGAGCCCGGCGACGGCGCGCACGGTCGCCGAGGAACTCACCGCGCACGACGCGTTCACCGCGCACGCCGAAGCCGAACTCAAGCTCGACCCGGACGAGCTCACCAATCCGTGGGCGGCGGCGATCTCCTCGGCGATCGCGTTCACCTGCGGCGCGCTGCTGCCGCTGCTGGCGATCGTGCTGCCGCCGGTGCAGTGGCGGGTGCCGGTGACCTTCGCGGCGGTGCTCATCGCGCTGGCCGTCACCGGATCGGTGAGCGCGCGGCTTGGCGGCAGTCATCGCGGCAGGGCGGTGGTGCGGGTGGTGATCGGTGGTGCGCTGGCGATGGCGGTCACCTACGCGATCGGCTCGCTCACCGACACGCTCGCGGGCTGAGACCGGTCAGCGGGTCGGGCCGAGGTCGAGTCTGCGGGTGACCCGGTCGACGACATCGGGCGGCATGCCGGGTTCGCGGCGCGCGGCCTGGGCTTCGCGCCTGCCCGCCTCGATGACGGCCGAGCGCACCGCGCGCATCTGCGTGGCGAGTGTGCGTTCCGCGTCGAGGGCGGCCTTGGCGTCGGCGTCCGCGGCTTCGGGGTCGGCCTTGGCCGAGAGGTGGCGCAGGGTGTCCTTGATGTCCTCGTAGACGTCTTCGGGCAGCCCGTCGCGGGCGGCGATCATCTTGAGTTCGGCCAGTTCGGCCCGCACGACCCTGGTCCACAGCTGCTGTTCGACCGCGCGTTCTCCTCTGGTGTCGGCGTGCACGCCGGTGATCCGGACGATCAGCGGCAAAGTCGGGCCCTGCACGAGCAGCGTGAACAGCACCACCGCGAAGGCGACGAAGAGGATCTCCGAGCGGGCGGGGAAGTCCGCGCCGGAGTCGACGGTGAACGGCACGGCCAGGGCAAGGGCCACCGTGGCGACGCCGCGCATCCCCGCCCACCAGGTGACGATCACCTCGCGCCAGGTGAACGGCTCGTCGGTGTCGCGCCACAGTCTCGTGCTCACCGCCCAGGTCACCAGCAGCCAGGCCAGCCGCAGCAGCACGACGACCGCGATCACCGCCGCGGTGACCCCGGCCAGCGAGGTCCAGTTGTGCCCGGTGGCGTCGATGACGACCCGCAGTTCGAGACCGATCAGCGCGAAAGCGAAGCCGGTGATGAGCATTTCGGCGATGTCCCAGAACGAATCCGCGACCAGCCGGTAGTCGCGGTCGCCGATCTCGGTGACCGCGTCGGTCAGGTACAGCGCGCAGACCAGCACGGCGAGGACGGCCGAGCCTTCCCAGTGTTCGGCGACGCCGTAGGCGACGAACGGCAGCAGCAGGCTCAGCGCCACCTGGCCGGTCGCGTTGTCGAGGTACTTGGTGAGTTTGCTGCCCAGCCAGCCGAGGACGAGGCCGACGACGAGCCCGACCACCGCGGCGAGGACGAAGTCGCCGAGCGCGTGCCACGGCGAGAGCAGGCCGGTGACCACGGCCTGGATGCCGACGGTATAGATGACGATCGCGGTGACGTCGTTGAACAGGCCCTCGCCGCCGAGGGTCACGATCAGCCGCCGCGGCAGGCCGAGCCTGCTTGCCATCGAGGTGGCAGCGACCGGATCGGGCGGCGCTACCAGCGCGCCGAGCACCACACCCGCCGCGACCGCGGTCGCCGGATTCCAGGCGTGGAAGACCGCGGCCACCGCGACGGCGGTGACGATCACGAGGCCTATCGCACGCAGCGCGATGACCTGCCAGTTCTCGGCGAACTGCCGCCAGGAGGTGCGCCGGGCGGCGGCATAGAGCAGCGGCGGCAGGACCAGCGGGAGGATGAGCTCGGGCGGGATGTCGAGGCTCGGCACGGCGGGGATCAGGGCGAGCAGGCAGCCGAAGACCGTCATCAGGATGGACGGCGCGACCCCGATCCGGCCACCGAGCGACTCGGCGAGCACCGCCGCGAGCAGGATCACCAGAGTGAGCACCAGCTGGTCCATAGCGGATCAGTCTCACCGATATCGACGATGCGCGGCGGGTGACCCGCCGCCGGTCACGGCAGCACGGCGGCCGCCGGCGGAATGAAGATCGGCGGCAAGGGGAACGGCAGCTGGATGACCGGCGGCGGTGGTGGCGCCGGGGCTGGTTCCGGCGCGGGAGCGGGAATGGGCTCCGGCTCGTACACCGGCGGTGGCTCGTAGACGGGCGGCTCGTACACCGGCGGCGGCTCGTAGACAGGCGGCGGAGCTTCGACGGGCACGGGCTCGGGCTCGGGGGCTGGGGCGGGTGGTGCAGCTTCCGGGGGCGGTGGTGGCGCCTCGGCGGGCGCGGCGGGCACCGCGGCGTCCGGGGTCGTCACCGTGCACTGCCACGCGCCGTCTGCGTCGACCTGCCAGTGGGCGACGATGCCACCCGCCGAGCAGTTTCCGCCGACCCGGCGGGCGGGCCACGGCGGAGCGAAGACCGCCTCCTGCTCGGATGCCTCGTCACCGGCGACGGGCACGCCACTCGAATCGGCACCCATCGGGTTGACGGTCGACGGGTCGTTCTCGTCACCCTGATTCGCGCGCAGGACCAACCCGAGCGCGACAACCAGCGCGAGCAGTGCGGCGAGCACTGCCGCGATCGCGATCACCCGAGTACTGCTGCCGGTCCCCTCGCCGGGGCCCTCGCTGTTCTCTGCCATCGCACCGCCTTCGGTCGCCCACGGACCTGGACTCCCCTAGTCCAGCAGGCTACCGCACGGTTGCTGAAAAGACTGATCGGCTTGATAAGACTCCATTGACCTGGGGTCATACCTACATTCAGCAGTTGCCAGATGTTTACTTGATTGCGACCCTAACCTTCACCGCATCGGTATCGGTGTTGTGTAGCGCCTGCGCGATCAGGGTGCTCAGATCGATCTGCGGACCGGTCGCGGTGACCGATTCGGCGAGCGGGCGCAACCCGGGCAGCAGGGCGGACAGCTCGGGACCGAGCTCGTTCAGCTTGGCGACGACCTGCTCGAGGAACGGCACGAGACCGCCGTCGCGCAGATACATCTCCGGATCGCCACCGGCCGCGCTGACCCGGCCGACCGATTCGACGAACTCGTCGATGACCTGGCTCAGCCGCACGAACGCCGGCGCGGCGGCGGAGGTGGCCGGTCCGGCCCAGCCGATGTCACCGGAGACGTACTCGAAGTTGTTCTGCAGCTCGGCGATGGCGGGCGCGCGGCTCATGATGGCCGCGGCGAGCAGATCGCCCGCCCTTGCCAGTTCCGGGATGACGTTCTCGGTGCCGGTCATCGCCTGACCGAGCGTGTCGACCAGCGAGCCGACGACCGCGGGGTCGAGCTGCTCGACGGTCTTGGTGACCAGCCGCGCGACCTCGGGGATCGACATCGGAGTCCGCACATTCTCCCCCGCCAGGCGCTGCCCGTTGCTCAGGTACGGCCCGTCGGCACTGCGCGGCACGAACTGCACATACGGCTCACCCAGCGAGGACAGGTGCTCGATGGTGACGATGCTGCTCATCGGCACCTTGTTCTCGGCGCCGAACCGGAACCCGACCTGGACGCCGCCGGCGGTGGAGGTGTCGACGGCGGTGACCTTGCCGATCTCGATGCCGGTCAGCAGGATCGGCGAGCCGACGCTGAGGCCGCCGGAGTTGGCCAGCTCGATCGAGGCCTCGGTGTAGTCGGCGAACGGGTCGACCCGCACGACGCCGAAGGTCAGGTAGCTCGCGCCGAGCACGGTGATGGCGGCGATGCCGCCCAGTGATGCCAGTGCACCGATCTTCATCGCACCATTCCGATCATCCGCAGCGCGGTCACGATCTGCTCGGCCTGCTCGTCCTCGGACACCCGCACACCGGTGATGTTCACCTTCAGGCCGCGCTCGGCGAACGGGATGATCTTGTCGCGCAGCAGCGCGGTCAGCAGGGCCATGTTCGTCGAGGAGCGCAGGTCGGCCGAGCCGCCGGTGGCCAGCGGCAGGAACGCGGTCGCCGCGGCGTCGCCCGCGCCCGCGATCGGGGCCAGCCAGGTCAGCGACGAGCCGACCGGGCCGAGTGCCTGGAAGATCGCCATGGTCTTGGCGATCGAGTCCTGGGTGCCCGAGAGCGCCCGCACGGCTTCGGGGGTGAGGATGTTGGTGAGCTCGGCCTCGATGCCGACCATGATCTCGGCATTGGCGGCCAGGCCGTTGACCAGCAGGTCGACCCGGTCCAGGTTCGCGGCCAGATCGGCGGCGTCGGCGCCCATGACCGCCGAGATCCGCGCGGTCTCCTTGGGATCCTGCGGCATCACCGAGTTCACCCGGCCGATCATGTCCTGTAGCTGGCCGATCGCGCCGCCCTGCACGAACAGCGCCATGGTGGCCATCGTGTCTTCCAGCTGCACCGGCGGTTTCGTGCGGGCGATCGGGATGGTGCCGCCGTCGCGCAGCAGGGCGCCGAAGCCGTCCTTCGGGGTGGTCAGCGCGACGTGGATGTCACCGAGGATGGTGTCCTGGCGCAGTTCGGCGATGGTCGTGGTCGGCAGCTGCACCGAGTCGAGGATGTCGGCCTCGACGATCACGTAGCCGCCGCGGCCCGCGGGCGCGTCGGCGGGCTGGATCACCCGCACCGTGTCGACATTCCCGATCTCGGCGCCGTTGGCGATCACCTTCGACTTCGCGGGCAGGTTCAGCGCGCTGCTGAACTCGATCTGCACGCGGTAGGTGGGACCGCTGACGGTCGATCCGGGCACCGGCACCTCGGCCGGATCGAAGCCGCAGCCGCCGACCGCGAGACCGGCCGCGACAACGAGCGCGATCATGCTGCGCCGCAGCGTCTTTCGCGGGTTCATCGGGCACCTGCCATTCCCAGCACGACCTGGACGAGGTTCACATCGGTCAGTCCCTGCGCCGGGTCGGCGCACTGGCCCGGGACCAGCGCGTTCACCGCGGCGCACACCTGATCGGCTTCACCGCCGGGCAGCGCCACCTTGGGCGGGGCGTAGGTGATCGCGGTGCCGCCAGCGGCGCTCTGGAACGCCGAGGTCAGCGCGGGCATCTTCAGCACCACCTCGCGCAGCGATCCGACGTTGGCGCGCAACAACTTCACCAGCGGGACCGTTCCGTCGAGCGCGCCGATGAGCGGGTCGCCGAGGATGGTCGCGAAGTCGTTGAGCATCGGCAGCAGCTCGGCGAGTCCGTCGAACAGCGAGGTCGCCGGGCCGAGCAGGTCGTCGGAGGCCTGGTTGAGCAGCGGGGCCAGCCGGACCAGCATCGTCTGCAGGTCGCCCCAGTTGGCGGCGACCCGGTTCGACACCGAGGCGAACGCGTCGAAGAGGCCTGCCAGGTGGCCGATGTCGGCGTCGGGCTTGTTCATCGCCGAGCCGAGCTTGTGCACCAGTTCGTTGACCGTCGGGCCGGCGCCCTCGGTCGCGCGGTCCAGCGAGGCGAGGCCGTCGACCAGCGCGCTCGGCTGACCCGCTTCGGCGCCCGAAAGCTGCTCGGACAGGCTCGCCAGGGCGGTCAGTGTCTCGGTGATCGACTTGGGCGTGAGCGTCTTGGTGATGCAGCCGCCGGTGAACTGCCTGGTGTCCTTGCCGCTGGTCAGTACGGCCAGATTGCGGTCGGCGGCAACGGAATACGCGACGGTGGTCGCGGAGGCGTCGGCGTAGACCGGGTAGTCGGCATCGACCTCGAACTCCACGCGCACCTTGGCGCCCTCGTTGCGCACCGCGGTCACCTCGCCGACATCGATGCCGCGCATCGTGACGTGGTTGCCCGGATAGAGCCCGATCGCGTCCGGCATGAGGGCGCAATAGGATTCGGTCTTCTTCAGCGGATCGAAGGCCACGAAGTAGCCGGCGATCACCATGACGACCAGGACCGCGACACCGGCGATCGACATGAAAGCCTGGGATCCGAGGAGTCGTTTCAGCATCAGCACGCCTTCCCGGGCAGCGGCACGCACACGCGCACGCCGGACTGGTCGACCACGACACCGGCGTCCGGGGTCGCCAGCTGCGACAGCTTGGTCTGCAGGTCGGCCACGGTGCCGAGGATCGGTTCGAACCGGCCTTCGAGTTCCCGCATCCGCGGCAGCGCGTCGGCCAGTGCCTGCGCCTGCGGTTTCAGGG
>NZ_JBHXAY010000154.1:0-11834 GCF_042728775.1 Nocardia sp. NPDC060259 | reverse complement strand
CCTGTTCCAGGTGCTCGGCGAATTGAAGGGCTGCGTCGCGAAACTCGGCCAAATGCTCGGCCTGCTCGAACTGGGCCTCGCGCCCGACCTGGCCGAGCCGTATCGCCAAGCCCTTGCGCGCCTGCACGACTCGGCCCCCGCCATGCTGCCCGCCGCCGTGCACGCCGAGCTGGCCGTGCACCTCGGTGCGGACTGGCGCTCGCTGTTCCTCGATTTCGACGACCGTGCGGCGGCGGCGGCCTCGGTGGGCCAGGTCCATCGCGCACACTGGCACGACGGCACGCCGGTGGCCGTGAAGGTGATGTACCCCGGCGCCCGCCGTGCCGTCCTGGCCGATCTACACGCCCTGCGCCGCGCCACCCCACTGTTCACCGCGCTGCTGCCCGGCGCCGACACCCGCCCGGTGATCGAGGCGCTGTGCGACGAGATCCACGCCGAACTCGACTACGCGCGGGAAGCGGCCAACCAGCGCGCGTTCGCCCTCGCCTTCGCCGGTGATCCGGACGTGGTGGTCAGCCGGGTGATCGCCCAGCGCGGCGACGTGCTGGTCACCGAATGGCTCGACGGCGCCCCGCTGACCCGGCTGATCGCCCGCGGCGAGGCCGCCGAACTCGACCGGGTCGGCGTGCTGATCCTGCGCTTCCTGTTCTCCGCGCCCGCCCGCGCCGCCCTCGTCTACGGCGACCCGCATCCCGGCAACTTCCTGCGCATGCCCGACGGCCGCCTCGGCGTCGTCGACTTCGGCGCGTGCACCCCGTGGCCCGCCGCCTTCCTCGACGTCGCCGGTGACGTGGGCGCGGCCGTGATCGCCGACTCCCCCGCCGACCTCGAGGCCGCCATCCGCCGCCACGGTTTCGTCGCCCCCGGCCGCGAACTCGACATCGCCACCGTCGCCGCCCGCCTGCAACCGGTCCGCGACGCCCTGCTGGCTCCCACCTACCCGCTCTCGGCCGACTGGCTGCGCAAGCAGGTCCGCCTGGCCACCGACCTGCGCCTGTCGAATGTGTTGCGCCAGTTGACGATGCCGCCCGATCACACCCCGATCCTGCGCTCCTTCCTCGGCGGCATCGCGGTCCTGTGCCAGCTCGAGACCGAGGTGCCGCTGCGCGCGGAATGCACCCGCTGGTACCCCGAAACCGCGGCCGCAGCGGGGCTGTGACCCGTGGTGCACTGGGACATTCCGCGCACGCCGATGGGGGCGCTGCTGACGACCCGCCTCGGCGAGGAGCGCGGTGTCCCCGTGGAAACTTGCCTGCGCGGCACCGGGCTCACCGCCGAGCTGCTCGCCGACCCGAACGCCGAGATCTCCGCGACCGCCGAGCTGGCCGTCATCGCCAATCTGCTTCGTGAACTCGACGATCCGCCCGGCCTCGGCGTGCGGGCGGGCAGCCTGTTCCGGCTCACCTCCTACGGCATGTGGGGTTTCGCGCTCATCAGCAGCCCGACCGTGCGCTCGGCGATCCAGGCCGGTCTGCAGTTCATCGACCTCACCTTCGCCTTCAGCGATATCCGGATGCGCCGCACCGACACCGAACTCCAGCTCACCCTCACCGCCCCCGATGTCGCCGAACCGCTGCGCCGCTTCGTGATCGAACGCGACATGGCCGCCATCCAGACGCTGAACCGGGACCTGCTCGCCGCACCGATCCCGATCAACCATGTGCGCTCGGCCTTTCCCCCACCGCCGCCAGCGGACCTCGCGCTCTACACCGAAACCTTCGGGCTGACCCCGGAATTCGACGCCGAGGAATGCGTGGCCGGTTTCGACCACGCCCACGTCGACGCCCCGCTTCCGCAGGCCAACGAGCACACCGCCGCTGTCGCGATCGAGCACTGCCGCGACCTGCTCGACCGGCGCAAGGCCCGCGGCGGCACCGCGGGCCGCGTGCGCGACATCCTGGTCGAGCACCTCGCCCAGCCGCCCGACGCGCCTCGGCTGGCGGCCATGCTGTTCGTCAGCGAACGCACCCTGCGGCATCGGCTGGCCAAGGAGGGCACCTCCTACCGTGCCCTGCTCGACGAGGTCAGACAACGACTGGCGGAGGAGATGCTGGTGACCCGCGGCCTGCCGGTCGCCGAGATCGCCCACCGCCTCGGCTATGTGGAGGTGTCGAGCTTCTCCCAGGCGTTCCGCCGCTGGAAAGGCATGGGGCCCCGCGCCTATCGCGATCAGTGCCGGTCGCGCGATGTTTAGCGAGCCGCCGGCACCGGCTCGTCCGCGGCGGTGACGACGAACTCCGCGTCGTCGAAGCGGCGCAGCCGCCTGCGATAGTCGAAGGTGAAGCCGGGCCAGTTGTTGGTGTTGCGGCCCGCCGCGGTCGTGTACCAGCTGGTGCAGCCGCTGTTCCACACCGTCGCGCGGATCGCCTCCTGCACCGCGGCATTCGAGCGCTCCTGCACCTCGGGCCGCACATCGATCGAGCGCGCGCCCGTGGCGAGCCGGTCGATGGCCTGCAGCACATAGCCGAACTGGGATTCCAGCATGTAGACGATCGAATTGTGCCCGAGGTTGGTGTTGGGTCCGTAGAGGACGAACAGGTTCGGGAAGCCCGCCACGGTGATCCCGAGGTGAGCTTGCGCGCCGTCGCGCCACACCTCGTCGAGGCGACGGCCGCCGCTCCCTGTCACCGTCATCGGCGCGAGGAACTCGTTGGCCTGGAATCCGGTGCCGAGCACCAGCGCGTCGACCTCGTGCAGCACGCCGTCGGCGGTGCGCGGACCCGTCGGCTCGATCCGGGTGATCCGCTCGGTCACCACATCCACGTTCGGCCGGTTGAGCGCCTCGTAGTAGTCGTTGGAGATCAGGATCCGCTTGCAGCCGATCTTCGTCGACGGGGTCAGCCGTGCCCGGAGCCCGGCATCGGGCACCTGATCGGCCAGGTGGCGCTCGAAACGCCGCTGCACCAACGCCATCGCCCGCGGGAACTTGGTGAACGCGAAGGCGCGCGGTTCCAGCGTCAGATAGGTCGCGGCGCGCGAGAGCGCCAGCAGGCCGGGCACCCGGCGCAACGCGACCAGAGCACGCTCGCTGTAGGCGTAGTCCGGCTTGGGAATCACATGCGCGGCCTCACGCTGGAACAGCTCCAGGCGCGCCGCTCGGCGCGCCACCCGCGGCACGAATTGGATCGCCGACGCACCGGTGCCGATCACCGCGACGCGTTTGCCGTCCAGGTCGTAGTCGTGGTTCCAGGTGGCGGAATGGAACATCTCCCCGGCGAATTCGTCGATGCCGTCGATCGCGGGGATCGCGGGCCTGCTCAGCTGACCAGTCGCGGCCACCAGCGCGCGCACCCGGTACTCCGCGCCGTCCACGACCCGCACCACCCACTCCCCGGAGGCCTCGTCGTAGGCGGCCGAGGTCACCTCCGCGGCGAACCGGATGTGCTTGCGCAGGTCGAACCGGTCGGCGACCTCGCGCAGGTACGCGAGGATCTCCGGTTGCTCGGCGAACCGGCGCGACCAGTCGGCCTTGGGCGCGAAGGAGAACGAATACAGATGCGACGGCACATCACACGCGGCGCCGGGATAGGTGTTGTCCCGCCAGGTGCCGCCCACCTCGTCGGCGCGTTCGAACAGGACGATGTCGTCGTAGCCGGCGGCCTTCAGCCGCACAGCCATGCCGAGCCCGCCGAATCCGGTCCCGATGATCCCCACCGAGGGTCGCGTGGTGTGTCCAGTCATGCCGATGACGGTAGGCGCGCGACGACTGGCGGCACAGTGCGCGAACGGCGGCAAAGTTACTAGATCCGGCAATGCCGGTGCGATCCGTACGGCACCGTTCACGCGGTGTTGCCGCGACCGCGTCCCCCTGTTCCGACCGGTGTTGCACCGTGAAACGCATGGCTGGTTCGGATTTCGCGATGTCCCGGCGCACCCTGTTGCGCGCCACCGCCTTCGGCCTGGTGACCACCCCCGCGCTGGCCGCGTGCGGCGATGACGGCCCCGGCCTGGTCCGGGCCAGGCCCACCCTCACCCACGGCGTCGCCGTCGGTGACCCGCGCGGCGACGGCGCCCTGATCTGGGCGCGCTCGGACAAGCCCGCGACGCTGATCGTGGAGACCGCGGCGACCGAGAAGTTCAGCGACGTCAAACGATTCACCGGTCCCCTGCTCACCCCGGCCACCGACGGCACCGGCCGGGTCCGTGTCAACGGCCTGCCCGCCGGCGAGCTGGTGCACTACCGGGTCCGCCTCGACGGCGAGGACGGCGCGAGCTCGGAGACCGTCACCGGCGTCTTCCGCACCGCGCCGACCGCACCCGCCGACATCAGGCTGCAGTGGTCCGGTGACGTCGCGGGCCAGGGCTTCGGCATCAACCCCGACCTGGGTGGCATGAAGGTCTTCGCCACCATGGCCGCCCGCGACCCGCATCTGTTCCTGCATTCCGGCGACTGCGTCTACGCCGACAACGCGCTGAAGGAGTCGGTGACACTGCCCGACGGCCGGATCTGGAAGAATATCACCGCCGAGGCCAAGAACGCGCCCGCCGAGACCCTCGACCAGTTCCGCGGCAACTACGCCTACAACCTCACCGACGACAACTACCGCCGCTTCAACGCCGCCGTCGCCCAGATCGTCCAGTGGGACGACCACGAGACCACCAACAACTGGTACCCCGGCGGCACCGTCGCCGCCGACAAGGGCTACACCGAGCGCAGCATGGACACCCTGGCCGCGCGCTCGTGGCAGGCCTTCCACGAGTGGATGCCGCTGGAGCCCGCCGAAGCCGTCGACGGCAGGCTCTACCGCAAGATCGCCTACGGCCCGCTGCTGGATGTGTTCGTCCTCGACATGCGCGCCTACAAGGACGCCAACGGCGCCAACACCGCACCGCAGGGCGCGGTCCTCGGCGCCGCGCAGACCAGGTGGCTCATCGACGGCCTGCGGGATTCGAAGGCCACCTGGAAGATCGTCGCCGCCGACCTGCCGCTCGGCGTGATCGTCCCCGACGGCAAGACCGCCTTCGAGGGCCCCGCCAACGCCGCCCCCGGCGCACCGTCGGGCCGCGAAACCGAGATCGCCCAGGTGCTCTCGGCGATCAAGGCGAACAGGGTCGCCGACGTCGTCTGGCTCACCGCCGACGTGCACTACACCGCCGCGCACCACTACTCGCCCGCCCGCGCGGCGTTCACCGATTTCGACGAGTTCTGGGAGTTCGTCTCCGGCCCGCTCAACGCGGGCGCGTTCGGCCCCAACGACCTCGACCCGACCTTCGGGCCCGAGGCGGTCTTCGTGCACGCCCCGCCCGCGCCCAACACCTCGCCACTGGACGCGCAGTACCAGCATTTCGGTGAGGTCCGCATCGACGGGCGCTCCGGCGAACTCACGGTCGACCTGTGCGACGCGACCGGAAAAGTCCTGTTCAGCAAGCAGCTCGCCCCTGCCCGGAATTAGCTGCGAGGTACCGTGCGCAAGAAACGCCGAGCTGTGGTTAGCTATGCGGTCATGGGCACGCCGCACACCGTTATCTCCGAAGAATATCTCCCCCGGGACACTGCGGATGTCGTTCGCACTGTGCGTGATTCGCGTGATCGTTCGGAACGGTTGACGGTTCGCGGCGGCGAGCAGACCGAAGAGTCCTATGGCCTGACCGATCAGCGCGCGGTGCTCTCGCTGCGCAAGATGAACTCGGTGCTCGACATCAACCTGGGCAGGCGCACCGTCCGCGTGCAGGCAGGCGCCAAGCTCTCCGAGATCGACCGCCGCCTCGGCGCGCACGGTCTCGGCCTTCCGGTGGTCGGCGACCACCGCGACATCACCGCGGGCGGTTTCGCCTCCGTCGGTGGCGTCAGCACGGCTTCGCATCGCTACGGCATGTTCATCGATCAGATCGTCGACCTCGAGTACGTCGACCCCGACGGCCGGATCGGCACCTGCGGGCGCGGCCACCACACAGAGCGGTTCCACCGCATCCTCGGCGCTGGCGGCCGGGCAGGCATCATCACCGCGCTGACCCTCGACGTCGTCGAGGTCGACAAGGACCACACCTGGCTCACCACCGACGCCGACCGGTTCCTCGACTTCGATTCCTTCGTCGAGCACGCCACCACCGAGATCACCAACCCCGGCAGCGCGGCGCTGCAGGTCGGCCGCTGGGTCGACACCGCGCCGCTGAAGGTGGCGCGACCCGTCGGCACCGGCCAGGTGACCCTCGGCGCCGTCCGCTTCGGTCAGTGGTCGAGCCTCTACCCGACCGCCCCCACCCGTGGCCTGCGCGCCCGGCGCGAGGTCGGCACCCGTACCCGGAAGTCGCTGGGCGCCATCGCCTCCGCCGCGGGCGGCCGCGCGGGCATGCCGGTCCGCAATGCCGCGGCGGGCGCGCTGATGTTCGCGCCGAAGGTGCTCACCATGCGCGACGCGGAGTACCTGGCCGACACCGTCATCAGCTCCTCCGAGCGCGGCCCGGCCTACCGGGTCGGCGTGTTCGCGCCGCTGGCCAACTACGGTTCGGTGTTCTACGGCCTGCACGACCTGTTCGCCGATCACCGCGAGCGCACCGGGTGCTTCACCGTCATCTCCGCGATGACCTACGGTGTGCGCTCGCCGTACCTGCGCGCCGAAGCCGCGGCCCGCGGCCTGGCCGCCGCCGACTACGGCCTGATCACCTTCACCTGCCGCCTGCGCCCCTCGGCCCTGCCCTCGGAGCAGCTGCGCGAGATCGTGTCCGGCATCGACGACATCTGCCGCTCGGAGCAGGCGCTGCGCTACAGCGTCTAGCCCACAGACGTCCAACCCACAGACAAAAGGAAGGGCCCCACCGGATTCCGGTGGGGCCCTTCCTTGCGTTGTGTGTAGCTGTCGATCAGTGCTTCTCGGCGCCGATGTAGTACTCGAACACCAGGCCTGCGGCGGCGGCGAGCACGAGCACGACGCCGAGGGCGATCAGCCACATCTGGAAGAACGCCAGGCCCAGCGCGGTCACCGAACCAGCGGCCGCCAGGGTGATGGGCCAGAAGCTACCGGGCGAGAAGAAGCCCAGGTCACCGGCGCCGTCGACGATCTCGGCCTCCTCGTAGTCCTCGGGCCGCAGGTCGATGCGGCGCGCGACGAACCGGAAGTAGGTGCCGATGATCAGCGACAGGCCCGCGGTCAGCACGATCGCGGTGGTACCGGCCCATTCGATGCCGGTGCGCGACTGCGCGGTGAAGAAACCGTAGACGATGCCCACCAGGATGAAGAACGCCGTGAGCAGTTCGAAGATCCGCGCTTCGATCCTCATATCAGAATCCTCACTTGCTCTCGTTCACCGAAGCGCTCTTGATATCACGCTTGGTGTTGAAGGGGTACGTGGAGGTGGCCACCGGCGACTCGCCGATCGACTCGAGGGCCTCACCGTTGGTCTTGCCGTCGATGCGCGCCTGCATGTACTTGGCGTACTTCTCCGGCGAGACCGCGCGGACCTCGAAGTTCATCATCGAGTGGTAGGTGCCGCACATCTCGGCGCAGCGGCCGACGAACGCGCCTTCCTTCTCGATCTCGGAGATCTGGAAGACGTTGTCGGACTGGTTTTCCTTCGGGTTCGGCATCACGTCGCGCTTGAACATGAACTCCGGCACCCAGAAGGCGTGGATCACGTCGGCGGCGGCGAGCTGGAACTCGATGCGCTTGCCGGTCGGCAGCACCAGGACGGGGATCTCGTCGCTGGAGCCGATGGTCTCGACCTTGTCGTAGTGCAGGTACGAGAGCAGGTCGTTGGCCGGCTTGCCGTGCAGCGGACCCGGCTGCGGGTGGCCCTCTTCGTTCTTGCGCTCGGCGTACTCGGCCAGCTGCTCCTGGTTGATCAGCTCACGCTCGGAGTCGATGCCGTTCCAGGTCAGCCCGCCGACATTGTTGATGTTGCGGTAGCCGAACTTCCAGTTCCACTGGAAGGCGGTCACGTCGACGGTGACATCCGGGTTGTCGGTCTTCTCGTGCACGTAGTTCTGCACGACCACGGTGAAGTAGAACAGCACCGCGATGATCACGAACGGGATCGCCGTGTAGGTCAGCTCCAGCGACACGTTGTAGCCCGTCTGGCGCGGGAACTCCGGGGAGTCCTTGCGCTTGCGGTGCATGATGACGGTCCAGAAGGTCAGACCCCAGACCAGCACGCCCATGGCGAGCGCGGCCAGCACGGACCAGGTCCACAGCTCCCGCATCCGGGTGGCCTGCGGCGTGATGCCCGAGGGCCAGCCGAACCGCAGCCATACATTGTCGATCGAGCAGCCCGAGACAAGGACGGCAGTGATCCCCAAGGACACCGCCAGCCCGGCCCGTCGAAGGATGCGGCCCTGCCGACCCCGAACGGGTCGTGCCCCGATCTCTTCGCTCGCCTTGTGCGCCACGCTCACGCCTTCCTGGTCGCTACACATTCCGACACATTGCGTCGTCCGGGCCGCGATCCGCCCGTTCCGACACCGCTTTCAAGCACGTTTCAGGCCGCCCTCGAGTATTGCCGCTGTGACGCCTGCACACCTGAGAAGGACCTGAGTACTACGCAGCGTAGACCAAAGCGGGCGCTGACTTGTCGCGGGGTCGTCTTCGACACTCCGCCGCGCCCGTACCGGATGCGGCGACCTGCGGTTTGCCGCCCCCAGCGCGTCGCGGTGGCCGTGGCGACGGGTTGCGCGCGGCGCGTCGTGCCGGTGTGCGGCATACTCGGACACAGCGTTTGGGCCCGGAAGTGGCCACCCCATCATCGAACGAGAGAAGGTTGCCGACACCGTGTGCGGACTGCTCGGATTCCTGACAGCTGATACGGCGACGACCGAGGTGGTCGATCAGGTGTACGACGCGCTGCACTGCCAGCGGCATCGTGGCCCCGATGAAAAGGGAACCTGGCACGACGATCACATGATCTTCGGCTTCAACCGGCTCTCCATCATCGATATCGAGCACTCGCACCAGCCGCTGCGCTGGGGTCCCGCCGAGAACCCGCAGCGCTACGCGATGACCTTCAACGGCGAGATCTACAACTACCTGGAGCTGCGCGAGCAGCTGGCCGCCGAGCACGGCGCCGAGTTCCCGGACGGCAAGATCTTCGCCACCGACGGTGACGGCGAGTCCATCGTGGCCGCCTTCCACTTCTGGGGCCCCGAGGCCGTGCGCAAGCTGCGCGGCATGTTCGCCTTCGCGATCTGGGACACCGAGACCCAGGAACTGTTCCTGGCGCGCGACCCGTTCGGCATCAAGCCGCTGTTCTACGCGACCGGCCCCGGCGGCACCGCCTTCGCCAGCGAGAAGAAGAGCGTGCTGGAGCTGCTGAGCCCGCTCGGTGTGTCCGACGACCTGGATCCGCGCGCCCTCGAGCACTACACCGTGCTGCAGTACGTGCCCGAGCCCGAGTCGCTGCACAAGAACATCCGCCGCCTCGAATCCGGCACCTACGCCACCGTGAAGGTGGGTCAGGCGCCGCAGGCCACCCGCTACTTCCGTCCCGACTTCCGGGTGCGCCCGTTCGCCGAGGGTGCCGCGCAGGCCCGCTACGCCGAGATCGCCGCCGCGCTCGAGGACTCGGTCGCCAAGCACATGCGCGCCGATGTCACCGTCGGCTCGTTCCTGTCCGGCGGCATCGACTCCACCGCCATCGCCGCGCTGGCGATGCGGCACAACCCGAAGCTGATCACCTTCACCACCGGCTTCGAGCGCGAGGGCTACTCCGAGGTCGATGTGGCCGCCGAGAGCGCCGAGCTGATCGGCGCCCGCCACATCGTCAAGGTGGTCTCCCCCGCCGAGTTCGCCGCCGCGATCCCCGAGATCGTCTGGTACCTCGACGACCCGGTCGCCGACCCGGCGCTGGTACCGCTGTACTTCGTGGCCAAGGAAGCCCGCAAGCACGTCAAGGTGGTGCTCTCCGGCGAGGGCGCCGACGAGTTGTTCGGCGGCTACACCATCTACCGGGAGCCGTTGTCGCTCAAGCCCTTCGAGTACCTGCCCGCCGGGCTGCGCACGCTCGTCGGCAAGCTCGGCGACAGGATCCCCGATGGCAGGCGCGGCAAGTCCCTGCTGCAGCGCGGGTCACTCACCCTCGAGGACCGCTACTACGGCAACGCCCGCAGCTTCCACGACGCGCAGCTGCGCTCGGTGCTGCGCGAGTTCCGCCCCGAGTGGACCCACCAGGACGTCACCGCCCCGATCTACGCCCAGTCCGCGGGCTGGGACCCGGTCGCCCGGATGCAGCACCTCGACCTGTTCACCTGGCTGCGCGGCGACATCCTGGTCAAGGCCGACAAGATGACCATGGCCAACTCCCTGGAACTGCGCGTGCCGTTCCTGGACAACGAGGTCATGCGCGTCGCCCAGGGCCTGCCCTACGACCAGAAGATCACCAAGGAGACCTCCAAGTACGCGCTGCGCCAGGCGCTGGACGGGATCGTCCCCGACCACGTCCTCAACCGCGCCAAGCTCGGCTTCCCGGTCCCCCTGCGGCACTGGCTGCGCGGCACCGAACTCTACGACTGGGCCGAAACCCAGATCGCGGAGTCCCAGACCGACCACCTGCTGAACAAGCCGGCCATCCTGCAGATGCTGCGCGACCACCGCGCCGGCGTCTCCGACCACAGCCGCCGCCTCTGGACCCTGCTCGTCTTCATGGTCTGGCACGGCATCTTCGTCGAGGACCGGATCAAGCCGGAGATCCAGGAGCCGGTCTACCCGGTCTCGCTGTAGTCCCCCGCGACGCACGAACGCCCCCTCGATCGGAAGATCGAGGGGGCGTTCGGTTTTCGGTTACAGCAGCACGGACAGTTCGTCGGTGGCGTCGGCGCCGTAGGCCTTGGTGAGGCGTTCGACGGCCTCGTCCTTGTTCAGGGTCCACTCCTGGGTGCCGGTGGTCTCCAGGATCAGCACAGCGATCAGGGAACCGAGCTGGGCGGAGCGCTCCAGGCTCAGGCCCGCGCGGTGGGCGGTGAGGAAGCCGGCGCGGAAGCCGTCGCCGACACCGGTCGGGTCGACCTTGGCCACCTCGGGCACAACGCCGACGCGCACCTCGGTGCCGTCGGCGTCGACGACGAGCACGCCTTCCGATCCCAGCGTGGTGACCCGGATGCCGACCTTCGCGGTGATCTCCGCTTCGCTGAGCCCGGTCTTCTGCTGCAACAGGGCCCACTCGTACTTGTTGGTGAACAGGTAGGCGGCACCGTCGACCAGCTCGGCCGCCTGCTCGCCGTCGAGGCGGGCCAGCTGCTGGGACGGATCGGCGGCGTAGGCGATGCCCTCGGCCTTGGCCTGCCGGGTGTGGGCGACCATCGCCTCGGGATCATTGGCACCGACCAGCACCAGGTCCACCTCGTGTTCGGCGGCGATCGCGGCGATATCGATATCGCGCGCCTCGCTCATCGCACCCGGGTAGAACGACGCGATCTGGGCCATCGCCTCGTCGGTGGTGCACACGAACCGCGCGGTGTGCGCCTTGTCGGAGATGTGCACGGCGGAGCAGTCGACCCCGTTGGACTCCAGCCACTGCCGGTACTCGGCGAAGTCGGCGCCGACGGCGCCCACCAGCACCGGACGCTGCTTCAACAGGCCCATCGCGTAGGCGATATTGCCCGCGACACCGCCGCGGCGGATCTGCAGATCGTCGACGAGGAAACTCAGGGACACATGATCGAGCTGATCGGCGAGCAGCACATCGGCGAACTTGCCGGGAAATCGCATGAGGTGGTCGGTGGCGATGGACGCGGACACAGCAACAGACACGAGGCAAGGCCCCTTCGACACTAGGCGCGGAAAGCAAGAAGTCCGGGATCGGGGGAACCCGGAATTCAAAGGGAGCAATCCCCAAACCCCGCAGGGTCAACAACGCGCAACCACAGCGTTTTACACGGCGTGGGCCCCCATCGGCCGTTGTAACAATAG
>NZ_JBHXAY010000153.1:0-11868 GCF_042728775.1 Nocardia sp. NPDC060259 | reverse complement strand
CCGCGGAGGTCACCTCCGCGGCGCTCGGCGCTACCGGTCGGCACCCGTGGGTAGCGGCCTCGATAGTGCTGCGCGAGATCCGAGGGAACCAACCACGCTCCCGCCGCGTCCAAGTAGGCATGTACCCCAAATACCCGCGGACTCCGAACGCCTGCAGCGGCTTTCGTCCCGCGCGAGCTCAGCTATCGGTCGCCGGCGACGCCACGCTTCGTACCCGGAGCTCCGGATGCCGGCCCGAGGCGCTGTGATGGCCGGCGGATACTTCAATCACTACGACGATCCGGAAGAGTTCTGGGACGAGGCACCTCTTGTCCGGAAGTCGGCGGCGCCGTGGGAGACCTCGCCCGCTCCCGCTACGCCGTCGAGCTCATCCCGGCCCGACCCCGCCGCGCCTCGTGCCAAGAATCCGTTCGACATCGACGAGCTCATGCAAGAGTTCGCGAAGTTCCATGGGTACACCCAGGCGATCTCCGGCTTGATGCAGGAGGTGATGTCCGCCGGGCCGGATCGAGCTACGGCCCGCGACAGCACAGGAGTCGTCGAAGTCGGTATCAGCAGGGCCGGCGAGCTGATCGAGATAGCGGTATCGGACGACTGGCGCCGGGTGCTCGATCGGAGCACTCTCGGGCAGGCCGTGACCGACGCGGTAAGGAACGCCGAGCGGCAGCTTCTCGAATCGACGAGTATCGCCGCGGTCGACAACGGCACGATCGATCGGCTCGAGGCGCTGAGCATGGACGACGTCGTGCCGACGAAGTTCACTGCGCCCGAACCCGCTTCGGCTCCGATCGGCGACTCGGGCCGGCTGCTGGAGCATGCGCTGCAGATTCTGTCCGGCAGTCCTCGGGCCGCGAAAGTCGACACCTTCGTTGGCGAGGTCGGCACGGAGTCGGAGATCTCCGTATCGACCACTCTGGGGCGAAATGGCATCGCCGAGTGCGTCGTTCGCATTCCCTGGGGGATGGATGTCGGGGGCGGCTCGATTTCCTGGGCGGTCAAGGAATCCTACGATCAGGCATACCGTCGTCGACTCGAAGGGGACGGCCATGGGCGCTGATCCGGAAAAGCTCGCGGTCGCTACGGGATCGTTGCGGAACGACGCGACCGTGTGGGACGGCAAATCCACCACCATGTCGGAGATTCAGGCGAAGATTCAGACCCTGACCTTCACACACATCGAAGCGGGACTGTTCTTCACGATCACGAGTGCGAACGACGAACTCGTGACAGACCTGACCGGCCGATCGGGTGAGGCCGCGCAGCGCTTCACCGAGGTGGCCAACGTACTGCGTGTCTGTGCGAATACCTATGAGGCCGAAGACAACGCGGGCAAGCACAACCTCGATAGCATCTGGTAGACCAGGAAGCTGATCATGACTTTTGATATCTCTCAATACAATTCCGTGCTCGATGGCCTGGACAAGTTCTTCGACAAGGTCGACAGCGCGATCACCACGGATGTCCCGAACGCGCAGTCCGACGCTCTCGATCTTCCGTATGTGCGGTTGCTGCCGTCGCTGCAAAAAGTCATCAATGCCTGTGCGGACAAGATCATCGAGATCTGCAATTGGATCTGGACAAAGATCAAAGAAATATACACCGGAATACGTGCGCCCTACGAGATGTATCTCCGCAGCGAGGACTGGGCCGATATCCGCGACGATGCGAACGGCGTCAAGCAGGGCATCGACCCCAATAATGTAGAAGCTCTTCGATATTGGGAGGGCACGGCGCGCATCGCGTACATGCAGACGTGCACCAGTCAGAGCGCGGCCGCGGGAACGTTCTCCGACATCGCCGAGAAGGCCCGCAGCGCGATGATGGACGCCGCGGTGGGCGGCCTCGCCTTCTACGTCGGGATCCTGGTCATATGCGCCGAGTTCTTGCTCGGTCTCGCCAGGGCGATCGGCGAGCTGCTCTCCGGCATCGGAGCGCCCATCAGCATCGTCGACATCGCCGCCACCTCCGGTATCTCCACCGCCGCCATCTGGGCGGCGCTCGCCGCGCTCTCGACGTTCCTCGGCGCGCAGGCCAAGGCCTTCGGGGACCTGGACCGGTCCTTCCCCGAAGGGAAGTGGCCGGATTCGCAGTCCGCGAGTTTCGGTGACGCATCGGTCGAAGGAGACAACGAATCCAATTGGAAGATCGCGTGAGCATGTCTCCGGATCGGGTGCCCGACGTCGCTCGCTGGGAACAGCGTGTCCGCTTGTTCGGACTCGCGGTGCTGGCGGTGCCGCCCACGCTGATCGGGTGTGGACTGATGTTCACCTTCGTCGGCGAGTGGGCTGGGGTCGGTCCGGTTCAGCGCGTTGTCATCGGCTGCGCGTTGCTGATGCAGGCGCCGGTGATCTGGGTCAGCCGGCGGGTGCCGCCGACCGGACGGCGCCTGATCGCGGTGCGCAGCGCATTCTTCGCTACCTACGCGGCGGTGGCGACAGCCGCGGCTCTGCTGGCCCGCGAGGAGGACTGGGAGATCTTGTCCATCCCCGTCTTCTTGATGCTGATCTTCTCTCTCCACGCCCTGTACGAACGCTGTGTCCACCGCTTCGAGAAGTTCGGCAGGGCGAAGGCCGGGGTGTGACGTGCAGTCTTTCGTTCCGAAATGTGCGGAACCCGGAACCGGGATATGGTCCGGGTTCGCGACGGGAACAGGAAGGGAGCGGTTGCCATAACGCTTCGGATTTGGCTGAGTAGTGCAGGTGCGGCGACCGTGCAGGTCATGCGGTTGCTACGGGAGAACCCGGACGGCGTGGACGTCACCATCTACGCCAGCAATGTGGATCCGGGCGCGGCCGCCCTCTCGGTGTGCGATGTATCGGCGATCGAACCTCGGTACGTCGACAACAAGGAGTACGCACAGTTTGCGCTCGACTTCTGTCGGACGCACCGCATCGATGTCCTCATCCCGCCCCGGCGCCTCGACGCGCTTGCGGGCCGGGTCGCGGACTTCGCCGCGGTCGGCACCAGTCTCATGTGTTCGCCGTTGTCGGCGGTGCGGGCGCTGACCAGCAAAGTTCGCACTTACGAGATCGCCGGTGCGGCAGGTATTCCCGTGCCACCGTGGCGGGAGGCGACCGACGCCGACGAGTTCTACGCCGCCGTCGACGAGCTGTCGCGCGGCGGGGAAACGCTGTGCATCAAGCCGAGTGGTGAGTACTCGGCGTTCGGCTTCCGCATCCTCGACGACCGCCCGCTGACCCTGGCGAGCCTGCGGGTCGCTCCCCGGCCGGTGGCCTCGGTCGAGGCGGTAGCCGGAGCCTTGCGGCGGGCGGCCGATGAGGGGGAGTTCGTGCCCCCACTGCTCGTCATGCCATTTCTCGAAGGTCCGGAGATCAGCATCGACTGCCTGTCGGCTCCGGGAGGTGAACTGGTGGTAGGTATTCCGCGCGCCAAACAGGGCCGCTTCCGCACATTGCTGGACGACCCCGCGGTGGTCGACATCGCCCGACAGGTGGTCCGGCACTTCGAACTGGCATATCTGACCAACGTGCAATTGCGTTATCGCGGCGGACAACCAGTGCTGCTGGAGGTCAACCCACGCCCATCGGCGGGCCTGTTCCACACTGCCTTCGCCGACGTGAATCTGCCCTGGGCCGCAGTCCGTCTACTGCTGGAACGGGATTCGGGGCTGCGGCGTCCGCCGCGCCTCGGCGCCTGCCTCGCCGTGGCGGAAGCGGTCATGGAGGTCACCCCGCACCGGGACGATCAGGCGCCGGACAGGGTACGCAGGAGCGCCGACCTCGTACCGGGCTGATCGGAGTAGTCCTCAGCTGCTCGCCTACCGGGGTTGCCCCTGGCAGGCGGGCAGTGTGACCCAGCCCTGGCCTTGAACTGCTAGTCGGCTAGCCGAATATTCTGCTATTCAACTTGCTGGCATGGCTGCTAGCTTGGTAGCGTCGGTTGGTGATCGCGGAGCAACCGACCAGGAAGGTCCTGTAGGGGACGAGTCATGAGCACAGCAATCATTTATGACGTGCATGCGAACCGGGTCGGCCGGTGGTGGGAGATCACTGTTCCCGATGTCTATGGTGACGATCCGTGTGGGCAGGCCCGGCATCTCACCGATGTGGGCTACGAGGCGCGCACGATTATCGCTGCCAAACTGGATGTGCCGTTGTCGCAGGTCGAAACGCGACTGATCGTGGACGATTTCGGCGATGCTCGCGATGTCAGTGGCCGCGTGCAGCACATTTCCGATCTTCGTTCGAAGATCGAGCGTCTCACCGAAGAGCTGAATGCCGAGCAGCGTTCACTCGTGCGCGAACTGCGACGTGAAGAAGTGCCCGATGTCGATGTCGCGACCTTGCTGAATGTGGCGCGTCAGCGAATCGGTCAGCTGGCGAAATAGGGGCGTCGAAGTGTGTGACCAGCCACCTCGGCTGCTCGATGGCGCTGTTGTCGAGATGTTCGCGTCTGCTCGAGGTGCTGAGTCGACCGGGCGCACGCGCCACTATGTAGGCGGCGAACCTGTCACGTGGATCGATCGTCTGGCGATCGCGCGGTACGACGATGCCGAGAATGTGTACTTGTTCTACTGCGACGAGGGCTGGGCCGTCATCACGGATACCTGGCACGAGACTGCCGAGGATGCGATCGCGCAGGCGGAATTCGAGTTCGAGGGTTTGATTTTCGAGCGCGTGTGACGGCTATGTGGGTCGGCGCAGGTGGTTCAGGCTGTCGAGGAGCAGGTCGAGGCCGAAGGTGAAATCGGCTTGTCCGGAGTGGGTTCCGTCGATGACCAGGGTGGCGAGGGTGTGCATGTGGGGGTGGGTTTCGGGGGGGATCAGGGGGAGGAATCGGGTTGCCGCCGAGGCGTATTCGGAGGGGTCGAGGGGGAAGTTGATGGCTTGCAGGGTGAAGCCGTAGATGTGGCTGTCCAGGGCGTTCCAGGCTCGGTCGGCTTGTTCGTAGGTGAAGCCCGCGGTGATCAGGCAGGCGAGGGTGGCGTCGATGTAGCGGAGCATGGCGGGGCCGACATTGACGCGGGAGCCGAGCAGGCCGGTGGCCCAGCGGTGGCGGAGCAGGACTTCGTGGGCCGAGGTGGCGCGGCGGCGTAGCTCGGCCTGCCAGTCGCCGTCTGCGCGGGGGACGTAGATCTCGGCGACGACCAGGTCGATGATGCCGTCGAGGAGGTCGTCCTTGTTGGCGACATGGTTGTACAGCGACATCGCCTCCACGCCGACCGCCTTGGCGAGTTTGCGCATCGACAGCGCGTCCAGGCCCTCCTGATCGGCGAGGTCGATCGCCGTGCGCAGGACTCGTTCCCTGGTCAGCGGGGTGCGTGGCATGGGGCTCCTGACTGATCTCTTGACGCACTTACGGCGTAAGTGTAGCGTCTGTCGCAAGATACTTACGCTGTAAGTGCGAGATGAGGGACGTCATGACCGATGTGGATACGGCTTCGATGACCGCGTGGGTAGCTCCTCGGTACGGCGGGGGTGAGGTGTTGCGCGCCGAGATCGTGCCGCGGCCGGTGCCGGGCGAGCGGGATGTGGTGGTCAGGGTGCACGCGGCATCGCTGTGTAGCGGGGACCTGCATCTGCTCAACGGGACGCCGTATCTGCTGCGGCTCGGGTTCGGGTTGCGCAGGCCCAAGCGTCGGATGATCGGGCAGAACCTGGCGGGAGAGGTCGTGTCCGTCGGTGGGCTCGTCACCGAATTCCAGGTCGGTGACCGGGTATTCGGCGAGGTTCCCAGTGGTGCGTTCGCCGAATACGTGCGCGCCGATGCCGGTTCGTTCGCCACCGTTCCCGCCGCGCTCGGCATGGAAGAGGCTGCCGCCATACCGGATTCGGGGATGACCGCCTTGCAGGGTCTGCGCGATATCGGCAAGGTCGGGCCGGGACAGCGGGTGCTGATCAACGGTGCGTCCGGCGGAGTGGGCAGCTTCGCGGTGCAGATCGCGAAGGTGCTGGGTGCGCACGTGACCGCGGTGTGCAGCACCCGCCACCTCGAGATGGTGCGACGCATCGGCGCGGATGTCGTCGTCGACTACACCGTGGACGATTTCACCCGGGCGGACGAACCGTACGATGCGATCTTCGACCTGGCGGGCAACCGTACGCTGCGCGAATACCGCCGGGTGCTCACTCCGGACGGTGTCTACATCTCCTCCGCCGCCGCACCGGGCGACAACTGGCTCGGCCCGATTCGCTGGCTGGGATCGGTCGTCCTGGCCGACCTGTTCACCCGCCAGACCCTGAAACCTCTGCTGATGCGCCCCGCCGCCGCCGACCTCGACTACCTGGCGGCCTTGGCGACCGGCGGTTTCCTCCAGCCGGTGATCGAACGCCGGATTCCGTTGGCGGAAACGCCCTCCGCCATTGCGGCCTTCGCCGAGGGGCATGCCTCGGGCAAAACCGTGCTCATCGCAGTGGACAGCTGATCACCAGGCGCTGGCGGCGGCATCGCGCGAGCGGCGATCGCCGCCAGAGCCTGGTGAACTCGATCAGCGGAACAGGGCGGCGAGGTCGACCGTGCTCGCCATGGCCGCGGCGCCGGCGTCGTTGAGGTGCATGCCGTCGCCGCTGTCGAACTCGGGGCGGATGAAGTCGGGGCGCTCCGGGTCCGCCACCGCGCGATCGACATCGAAGACCGAGTCGAAAACATCAGTGCTGCGCAGCCATTCGTTGACCGCGCGTCGCGTCGGCTGGGTTTCGGCGAGTGGCATACCGGGGTAGATGCAGCCCGCGTAGGGACCGATGGTGGCGGCGTGGATGCGCAGCCCGGCCGTGTGCGCACGGGTGGCGAGGTCGGTGAAGCCTGCGATCAGTTCGTCGGCGGTGGCCGATGGCTGACCGCCCATGGCGCCGAGGATGAGGTCGTTGATGCCGAAGTTCACCAGGATGTCGGTGACGCCGGGGACCTCCAGTGCCTCGGTATCGAAACGGCTGCGGCCGGATTCGCCGATCTCGCCGGCCGTGAGACGGTTTCCGGAGATGCCGTTGTTGACCACCCAGCCGTGGGCGAGCCGGGCATTGATGGCGTCGACCGAGCGGCGGTTGGCGCTCGGGGTGGTTCCGAAGCCCTCGAACCACGAGTCGCCGATCGCCACGGCGATCCGGGTATCGGCGGGGGCGAGCACGTCGACGCCGGTGAGGAAGAAGCGGAACGGAAGCTCGTCGGCATCCGGTAGTTCCACGTCGGAGGTGTGGTCGCCGGAAACGACGTAGACGATCTCGGCGGGCTGGTGCGAGAACGTCGCCTGGCCGGTGGGCTCGGGCAGGTAGAGGCTGAGCAGGAGATCTTCGCCTGCGGCGACGGGCAAATCGATCGGGTCGCTCACCAGGTCGGCGCCGGGTGCGATGGTGACGGTGTCGGCGCCGTCGAAGCGGAGCTGCCGATCGGTATCGGCGGTGATCGCCGAGCCGGACTTGCGCGTGGCGATGCGGGCGGCGCCGATCGTCAAGGGGGTGCGGCCGTAGCGGTTGGTCAGCCGCACGCGCACCGCGTCGCCACCCCCTGCCATCCGCACCACGTGGCGCACGGTCTCGTTGTCGAACGCGCGGGATTCGTTGAGCTTGATCTGCTCGTACGGGCTGATGACACCGGATCGGAAGCCGGCGACCCACGTGTTGTGCTGCATGATCTCTCCAGTAGTTGCTGTGAGGAATATTGCGTACGCATAGTCTTACTCCGAGATATTCCTCGTGTCAACTATCCCCAGGGCAAGTATCGGCTAGGGTGGATGTCATGTCCGTGAACGCGATGTTCGACGATCCCCGGCTGACCATTTCCGGTCTCCTCTTCGAGTCGTCCAGTGGCCTGGTCGCCAGGCTCGAACCGACGTGGAAGGCACACGGCATCTCCGGGCTCGATCTCAATGCCCTGATGCGGCTGAGTCGTTCGCCGGATCAGCGCCTGCGCATGTCGGATCTGGCCGCGCAAACCGCGCTGTCCACCAGCGGAGTCACCAGGCTGGTCGATCGCCTGGCCGCGGCGGGTCTGGTCGAACGCAAGCTGGATCCTGGCGATCGGCGCAGCGCCTATGCCGCGCTGACCGACGCCGGTGTCCGCCGCCTCGAAGAGGTGCTGCCCGACTACCTGGCGGCGCTGGAGCGATGGCTCACCGGCCTTTTGACCCCCGACCAGTTGGACGGCCTGGTCGCGGGCCTGCGCGTCATCCGGGATGCGACCAACCCGGCGGCTACCGCCATCGCCGACCAGGGCTGACGCTATTCGCCTCGCTCATCGAGATCGAGGCGATGGCCGCCGTCGCGCCCTGACGTGGTGGATCAGTCCGCGAGTTCGCCTGCGGTGCGCCAGGATTGGCGCTCGGCGGCGAACGCCTCGGCCTGGACGGCACGAAAGTCCGCGATGGCTGGGGCGTTGTCGGCGAGGAATCGACGATAGTCGGCGAGACGGAATTCGCCGTCCTCGACGGTGACGTCCACCTTGCCCGCGGCGAAATCGGCGCGGAGGTCGAGCAGTTCGCCCGCTTCGACCGGGTGCCAGCGGATGCGGTCGAAATAGCGCAGGAGCCATGGGGTTTCCGCGTCGGTGGCGAAACGGTCGACGCCCGGTCCCGCGGCGCCGCTCGGTCTGGCGCGGTGATTCCAGACCTGCGTGGTGCGGCCGACGAACTGGTAGCCGCCGGGGCCCTCCATGCCGTAGATGCAGAGGTAGGCGCCGCCGATGCCGACGGCGTTCTCGGGGGTCCAGGTGCGGGCGGGGTTGTATTTGGTGGTGACCAGGCGGTGGCGTGGATCGGTGGGGGTGGCGACCGGGGCGCCGAGGTAGACGTCACCGAGGCCGAGGACCAGGTATTCGGCGTCGAAGACGGTGCGGTAGACGTCGTCGACCGAATCCAAGCCGTTCATGCGGCGGATGAACTCGATGTTCCACGGGCACCAGGGGGCGTCGGCGCGGACACCGTGCATGTAGCGGGTGATCGCCTCGCGGGTGGACGGATCGTCCCAGGAGAGGGGCAGGTGGACAGTGCGGCTCGGGACGACGAGCTGATCGGAATTCGGTAGGTGCGCTTCGGCTTCGGCGAGCAGGTGGAGGAGCTGTCGGATCGGGAGGACGGCGGGATCGACGCGGACTTGCAGAGAGCGGATGCCCGGGGTGAGCTCGACGACTCCGCGCGGACCGGCTTCGATCAGATGCTGGTGCAGGGCGTGGACGCGGGCGCGGAGGCCGAGATCCAGGGTGAGCGTGCCGTATTCGACGAGGACGCCGTCGTCGCCCTGTCTGCGATAGGTCACGCCGGTCTCGTCGTCGACCTCGGTGCGGCGCAGGATGCCGTCGTCGCCATCACGCCCGGCCGAGAGGACGCTGCCGAATGAGGCGCGACGGCGCGCCCCGAGTTCGTGTGTGGGAGCGGCATGTTCGGCGCGGATGGGAACGAAACGGACCTTGTCGCCCGGCGTGAGCTGGCCGAGTTTCCAGCGGTCGGCCGCGACGACAGTCACCGGGCAGACGAAACCGCCCAGGCTCGGGCCGTCGGGGCCGAGCAGAATCGGGGTGTCGCCGGTGAAGTCGAGCGCGCCGATCGAATAGGCGTTGTCGTGGATGTTCGACGGGTGCAGGCCCGCCTCGCCGCCGTCGGTGCGCGCCCACTCCGGCTTCGGGCCGATCAGGCGGACGCCGGTGCGGTCGGAGTTGAAGTGCACCTCGTAGTCGGTGCCGAGGATGGTGTCGAAATCGTTGCGGGTGAAGAACTCCGGTGCGCCGTGCGGGCCCTCGGTGACGGCGAGTTCCCAGCGGCGGCCGAAGGCGGGGATGTCGGCCATCGGGACGGCGGGGGCGCGGCGATGCGCTGGTTCGCCGAGCGTCAGCGATTCGCCGGCACGCAGTGTCGCGCCGGTGCCGCCACCGAACTTGCCCAGGGTGAATGTCGCTGCGCTGCCGAGGAATTGCTCGACGTCGATGCCGCCGGAGGCGAGAATGTAGGTGCGCATGCCCGGTCCGTGAATGGCGCCGACATCGAGGACGCCACCGGCCGGGACCTCGATCGTGCGCCATTGCTCCACCGGACGGCCGTCGACGCGCACATCGGCGACCGCGCCGGTGACACATACCCACGTCGCCTCGCTGAAGCGCAGCGCAGGTCCACCGAGAGTGCATTCGAGCCCCGCGGCGCCCTCCGGGTTGCCGAGCACCCGATTGCCCAGCCGGAACGACAGGTCATCCATCGGACCCGACGGGGGAACACCGATGTGCCAGTAGCCGATTCGGCCCGGCCAGTCCTGCACGGTGGTCTGCATCCCGGGGCGCAGGACGTCCATGCGCCGCGCGAGCTGAGGGGGAGACGTGGATACCGGAACGCCGGAGTTCACGGCCACGGCCTCCGGCCGACGGGTACCCGCATCGTCAGTGTCCGCGGCGGGCGGCTCGGCCGAGTCGACGCGCGCGGCGATGACATCGACTCCGGTGTCGGTGAGGCTCATCGGGTCACCACCATGCGGACCGGCGTCGGGTCGAAACCGTTGCAGGGGTTGTTGATCTGCGGGCAGTTGGAGACCAGCACCAGGGTGTCGATCTCGGCCCGCACCGTGACCTTCTTGCCCGGCGCCGACAGCCCGTCGACGATGCCGAGCGTGCCGTCGGCCTCGACCGGCACATTCATGAACCAGTTGATGTTGGACACCAGATCCCGCTTACCCAAACCCCATTCGAGAGCCGCGGTCAGAAAGTTCTCCACACAGGCGTGCTGGTGACGGGTGTGGTGGCCGTAGCGCAGGGTGTTGGATTCCTGGGAGCAGGCGCCGGCGATGGTGTCGTGGTTGCCCACCTCGTCGGCGACGACCGTCATCAGCGGGGTACCGCGTTCGGTGCGCAGGACGCTGCCGGTGGTGAGGAAGATATTGCGCTGGGCGGCGATCGTGGCCTGGGCGCTGTAGCGGTCGGTGCGGTCGGCGGCGGAGTAGAGCAGGCAGTCGACGGCCTGGTTGCCGTGCAGGTCGATGATCTCGAGCTGATCGCCTGCGCGCACGATCGCCGACCACGGCGCCTCGGCGGGGACGGTCTCGTCGAGCACGACGGTGCGGGTGGTCGTTGTCATGCCAGAACCTCCGTGTTCTGCGCGGCCGCCCAGGCGGCTTCGGTGTTGTCCACGGCCCGCCGGTATTCGGGGTCGTCGTTGGGCGTGGCCGCGAGATCGGCCGGCGAGGGCCAGGCGAGGATGTCGAGGTCGCCGGTGGGGCGGTCGTCGAGTGGGTGGGGAGCGTTGGCGACCAGGAGGGTCACCGGCAGGTGGATGATCAGGTCGACGGCGGCGCCCGCCGGACCGTTGCCGGTCGACTCGATCGCGCCGTCCGCGGCGACCCGCGCACCACGGAACAACGCGATCGACGGGCCGATGTCACGTGGCTCGAGGCCCTGCTTGGCCCCGGCCAGGTGCAGTTGGTGGCGGCCGTCGGCGGTGGACCCGCACAGGGTGTCGTGGTGCCCGGCGGAGTCGGCGACCACGGTGGCCAGTACCCGGCCCTGGTCGGACAGCAGCGGATGTCCCGCACTCAGGTAGGCCTGCCACGGCACCTTCACGGTGTCGGCGACATTCAGCCGCTCCCAAGGTGATTCGGCGCGCAGCAGGAACAGGTGAGCGCAGGTGGTGCCGGTCGGGTCGGCCAGCCGGACCCGGGTGCCTCGGCCGAGGACCACATTCGCGTAGCCGCCCGCCGGAATACGTTGCGCCAGAACGACTGCTGCCGGGTCGACCCCGGCGGGGAGGTCAGGGCTGGCGATCGTGGCAGCCGCGGCCTGGGCTCGCGCATGTGCACGGGCGCCGTCGGTGGAGTGGGTACTCGTCATCGTTCTCCTGTGTTTTTGGAGCTGTGTTTTTGGAGCGCTGGCGCGCTCGAGGTCGCGGCCCCTCCAGTCCCGCCGGTCAGGCACCGTTGCTTGCTCCTTCGTCGCGTACGCAAC
>NZ_JBHXAY010000152.1:0-11917 GCF_042728775.1 Nocardia sp. NPDC060259 | reverse complement strand
GCGCGATACACCGCGCGGCCCCTCGCTCGTTCCGTCGTCAGACGCTGGTTCGGCGTCGGAACAACACACCGGCGGCGAGATAGCCCGCGACGGCGATGCCGGCGCACCACAGCACGGCGAGCAGCGCGCTGTCGCCGATCGGCGTGCCCATGAGCAGGCCGCGCATCGTCTCGATCACCGGGGTCACCGGCTGGTGCTCGGCGAAGGCGTGCAACCAGGTCGGCATCGTCTCGGTCGGCACGAACGCGCTGCTCACGTACGGCAGGAACATGAAGAAGAAGGTGAAGCCGTTGGCCGCCTCCGGGTTTCGGGCGAGCAGACCGAGGGCGGCGGCGAGCCAGGACAGCGCGAAGACGAACATGGCGAGCACCGCGAGGACGCCCAGCCAGCGCAGCGGGTCGGTGGTCGGGCGGAAGCCGAGCACCACCGCCACCCCGATCACGACGGCGGAGGTGAGCAGATTGCGCAGCACGCTCTCGGCGACATGCCCGGTGAGCACCGCCGACCGGGCGATGGCCATGGTGCGGAACCGGTCGATGATGCCTTCGGACAGGTCGGTCGAGAGCGCGACCGCGGTGGTCGAGGCGCCGAAACCCGCGCACAGCAGGATGATTCCGGGTACCACGTAGTCGATGTAGGGCCCTGGCCCGGTGTCCATCGCGCCGCCGAAGACGTAGACGAACATCAGCAGGATCATCACCGGCAGCGCGATGGTCATGATCATCGTGTCGGGACTGCGCACGGTGTGCCGGATATTGCGGTCCAGCATGGTGATCGAGTCCTTGGCGGTGCGCAGGGCCCGCAGGGTGGGGGACTGGGTGGTCATGGTCGGTCTCGTTTCGGTGGGGGCTCAGGCGGCCGACGCGGCCTGGTCGGCCCGGCCGGTCAGGGCGAAGAAGACGTCGTCGAGGTCGGGGGTGTGCACGCTGAGCTGGTCGATGGCGATGTCGAGCTCGGCGAAACGGTCGAGCAGCCGCTTGATCTCGACCGCGCTGCCGTCCGAGGGCACCTGCAGGGTCAGCTGCTCCGGGTCGAGGTGGCCGTGGTCGCCGACGGCGTGCGCGGCGGCGGTGAGCAGGCGCTGATCGGCGAAACGGAACCGGATGTGGCCGCCGGGGACGAGGCGTTTGAGCTCCTCCGGCGTGCCGTCGGCGACGATGTGCCCGCCGTCGAGCACGGCGATCCGGTCGGCCAGCTGGTCGGCCTCCTCGAGGTATTGCGTGGTGAGGAAGACGGTGGTGCCCTCGGCCGCGAGCTCGCGGATCGCGGCCCAGAGGTCGCGGCGGCTGCGCGGGTCGAGGCCGGTGGTCGGTTCGTCCAGGAAGACCAGGCGCGGCCTGCCCATCAGGCTCATGGCGAGGTCGAGCCTGCGGCGCATGCCGCCGGAATAGGCGGAGACCGGCCGCTCGGCGGCGTCGGTGAGCTCGAAGCGGTCGAGCAGGTCGTCGCCGCGACGCCGGGTCTCGGCGGCGCCGAGGTGCAGCAGCCTGCCGGTGAGCCGCAGGTTCTCGGCGCCGGTGAGCACGCCGTCGACGGCCGCGTACTGCCCGGTGACGCCGATCAGGCCGCGCACGGTGTCGGCCTCGCGCACGGCGTCGTGCCCGAAGACGCGCACGTCGCCGTGATCGGGCCGGATGAGGGTGGCCAGGATGCGGACCAGCGTGGTCTTGCCCGCGCCGTTCGGTCCGAGCAGGGCGAAGACGGTGCCGGATTCGACCTCGAGGTCGAGGTCGTCGAGCACGACCCGCGCGCCGAAGGTCTTGCGCAGCCGGTGCACAGAGAGCGCGGGCGTTGCTTCGAGCGTCATGAGTTCTCCGATCGAGAAACTGTTTATGTAATAAACATAGTTTATAGAGTAAGCAGTTCATGGGCGCAAGAGATGGCACCGCTAGAGTCGAGGCGAGCGGAGGAGGCTGGGAGCAGATGACGACGTCCGGCGACACGGCGTTACCGAAAGCGGTCGAGCTGATGTGGGGGCTCGAGCAGCCCGGCGCGCGCGGGCCTCGGCGCGGACTCACCCTCGATCAGATCCTGGACGCCGCCGTCGCGGTGGCCGACGCGGAGGGGTACGCGGCGCTGTCGATGAACCGGGTCGCCAAGCAGCTCGGCTTCACCGCCATGTCGCTGTATCGCTATGTCGACAGCAAGAACACGCTGATCGACCTGCTGATGGACCGGGTGGTCGGCGAGCCGCCCGCGATCGCGGCGGGCACGCCGTGGCGGCCGGGCCTCGAGCAGTGGGCGAGGGCGGAGTTCGAGCGGATCGGCCGCCACCCATGGTGGGTGGACATCCCGCTGAACCGGCCGCCGATGGGGCCCAACAACATGGCCTGGCTCGACGCCGCGCTACGGCTACTCGGCGCGACGGCGGTCCCCGAGCCGGTCAAGCTCCAGCTCGTGATGAACCTGTCGATGTTCGTGGTGGGCAAGCGCCGCGTCGTGCGGGACCTGCAGGCGGAGGAGGACGGCGACTTCGCCTCGGTGATGGCCAGGGTGCTCGACCCGCAGCGCTATCCCTCGGTGTCGGCCGCGCTGTCCGCCTCCGCCTTCCACGACGACGAGATCGACTGGGAGAAAGCCGATTTCGAATTCGGTCTGGCGCGGCTGCTGGACGGCTACGAGGTCTTCATCCGCACCTTCGGCTGACTCGCTACACCGACAGGTCGCGGCGCAGCTTGGCGACGTGGCCGGTGGCCCGGACGTTGTACTGGGCCAGTTCGATCTTGCCCTGCTCGTCGACCAGGAAGGTCGAGCGGATCACGCCGGTGACGGTCTTGCCGTACATCATCTTCTCGCCGAACGCGCCCCACTCCTTCAGCACGTCGCGCTCGGGGTCCGACAGCAGCGGGAAGTTCAGGCCCTCGGCGTCGCGGAACTTGGCCAGCTTGGCCGGCTTGTCCGGCGAGATGCCGATGACGTCGAGGCCCGCGCCGCCGAGTTCGGCCAGATTGTCGCGGAAATCGCAGGCCTGCTTGGTGCAGCCGGGGGTACTCGCGGCCGGGTAGAAGTAGACGATCACCTTGCGTCCGCGGTAGTCCGACAGCGACACATCCTTGCCGTCGGCGTCGGGCAGCGTGAAATCGGGTGCGGTGTCTCCGGGGGAGAGGCGATGGTTGTCGGTCACCACCGCACGGTAACCGACCGGGTCCGGCGAAGGCATGGATAGACTCGTCGGCGAGCAGACACATACTGGAGGTGACGGTGGCCAAGGACGACACCGACCGGATCGAGCGCGAGATCGAAATCGCGCGCGCCCGGTTGGCGACGACACTCGACGAACTGGCGGTGCGCGCCGATCCGCAGCGGATCGCAGACGACACCAAGGCGATCGTGGTCGCCAAGTTGAACGAGCCGAAGGTCAAATACACACTGATCGGCGCGGGCGCCCTGGTGGCGGGCCTGGTCCTGGTGAAGATCTTCCGTCGCTGAATTCCGGCGACACACAAAGAACACCCGATGTGGCAGCCGCCACATCGGGTGTTCTTTTTCGGTACTACCTCAGACTGTCGGGCAGGCGAAGCCGTCACCGTCGGGGTCGAGGTGCGGGGAGTAGCCCGCCTCGCCGCGGAACAGGGGAGCGCGGCCCGCGGCGATGGCCTCGTCGCAGTTGCGGAAGGCACCGCCCGCCGAACCGGTCTGGACCAGATTGGCCGAGCCGGTCGCGTTGAGGATGGAATCGAAGCTGGAAGAGCCGGTGCCCGAGGACCCGGTCACCTGATCGGCGTGGGCGGCGGGGGCGGCGAGCAGGGACAGCCCTGCGACGGCGAGGCTGACGGTTAGCCGGCGAACGTTCATGGATTCCTCTATGTCTGCGGCGGTTCGGTTGTGGGCCCGGACACTTGGTGGCCGGGCGGCCCCGTCCACCTTCGTGAGCGGGCGTCCGGTTGTCAACCGCGCGAGCCCTACCAGATCGCCGCGACCGGCGGTCGGTTATTCGCCCAGGCGTCGGCCGGTGCGGTGTTCGGCCGGGATGGTGCCCATCCGGCCCGCCTGGAAATCCTCCATGGCCTCGATGATTTCCTCGCGGGTGTTCATGACGAACGGCCCGTACTGGATCACCGGTTCGCGCAACGGCATTCCGCCGAGCAGCAGCACCTCGAGATCGCCGGTGGTGCTGTGCTGGGCGGTGTCGGCGGTCAGCGTGATCGCGTCGCCCTTGCCGAAGACCACCAGCTGCCCGGTGCCGATCGGCCTGCGATCGACGCCGACGGTGCCGCTGCCCGACAGCACGTAGGCCATCGCGGTGTAGTCCTTGGGCCACGGAGTCTCGAGCTGCGCGCCGGGCACGAGCGAGGCGTGGGCGTAGGCGATCGGGGTGTAGGTGGAGCCGGGGCCTGCGAAACCGCCGAGCTCACCGGCGATGACGCGCACGAGCGCGCCGCCGTCGTGCGAGCTGACCAGGGTCAGTTCACCGGCGCGCAGGTCCTGGTAGCGCGGGGTGGCGAACTTGTTCGCGCGCGGCAGGTTGACCCACAGCTGGATGCCGTGGAAGGTGCCGCCGGAGATGACGAGCTTCTCCTCGGGCAGTTCGTCGTGCAGCATGCCGGAGCCCGCGGTCATCCACTGTGTGTCGCCCTCGCTGATGACGCCACCGCCGCCCTGCGAGTCGTGGTGGACCATGGTGCCGTCGAGCATGTAGGTGACGGTCTCGAAGCCGCGGTGCGGATGCCAGGGCGCACCCTTGGCCTCGTAGGGCTCGTAGGCGACGGGGCCCATCTGGTCGAGCAGGATGAAGGGGTCGGCCGAGCGCAGGTCGACGCTCGGGAACGGCCGGGTCACCTCGAAGCCCGCGCCTTCCTGCTGGCGCGACGCGGTGACGATCTGGCGGACGGCTCGCTGGGTCTCGGTCACATCGGGGCGGGGCAGCCGGGGCAGCACCATGATGTCGTCGACGGTGATTGCGGGCATGGGATGCGCCTCCTCGAGGGCTCTGCGGTCACTTTATTTCCATGTCAACCAAATGGGTTCTAGGATCATTCCCGTGACCCGATGGTTGTCCGAGGAAGAGCAGCAGACCTGGCAGGCCTATATCCGCATGCGCCAGCGTCTGGACGCGGCGATCGCGGCGGGCCTGGCCGAGCACGGCCTGTCGATGGCCGACTACGAGCTGATGGTGCCGCTGTCGGCGACGCCGAACGGGTGCATGCGGGCCAAGGAACTGGCGGGCGAGGTGTGCTGGGACAAGTCCCGGCTCTCCAAGCAGCTCGCCAGGATGGCGGCGCGCGGACTCGTCGACCGCAGGCCCGCCGAGGACGACGCCCGCGGGATCGTGGTCTCGCTGACCGAGGAGGGCCGCGCGGTGCTCGGCCGGGCCGCGCCCGAGCATGTCGAGCTGGTGCGTGACCTGTTCGTCGACCGGTTGACCCAGCGGGAGAGCACCGCGCTGCGGACACTGTCGGAGAAGGTGATCGCGGTGAGCGACGACCGAACATCGTTGCCCGGTTGACGGTTTCGCGTATCCGGGCGACCCCGACCAGACGGTGGTTCAGGCGAGCGCCGTGCCCGTTGTCGCGGTGACGTGGTCGGGGACCTCGCCCGCGTAGTCGCCCGTGGTCAGGGTGCCGGACGGTTCGAACAAGAGCAGCGTCGCACCGTCGGCGGAGGTCGGGCGGTGGTCGACACCGCGCGGCACGACGTAGGTGTCGTTGCGGTGCAGGGTGACTCGTCGTGGCGGGGCATCCGGCTCGCGCAGGTCGATGTCGAGTGTGCCGTCGAGGACGAGGAAGAACTCGTCGGTGTCGTGGTGCGCGTGCCACAGATGCTCGCCGCGCACCTTGGCCAGTCGTACGTCCCAGTCGTTGACGCGCGTGAGAATGCGGGGGCTCCAGAGCGCGTCGAAGGTGGCGAGCGCGGCGTCGATATTTCTCGGTCGATCGGTCATGGCTCATGGTCGCGGTTGCGGTCGGTGCCTGACCAGTGCGATGAATAGCGCATGTCGAAAGATTTCTCGCAGCCTGGTTTGCACCGGGTAGTAGCGCTCGTCGACGAGGGGTCCAACCCGTTCGAACTGGCCTGTATGACCGAGGTGTTCGGCATCGACCGGCCCGAGATCGGCGGGCTGCTCTACGACTTCCGGCTCTGCGCGCACCGGCGCGAGGTGCCGATGCGGCAGAACTTCTTCACGATGACCGGCCTGGCAGACCTGGCCCTGCTCGACTCCGCCGACACCGTGATCGTGCCGAATCGCCCGGACACCGAGACGCCACGGCATCCGGCCGTGCTCGCGGCGATCGCGCGGGCGCATGCGCGCGGAGCGCGGCTGGTCGGCATGTGCAGCGGGGCGTTCACGCTGGCCGAAGCGGGGGTGCTGACCGGCCGCACCGTCACGATGCATTGGCAGTGGGCGGCCGAATTCCGGCGCAGATTCCCCGATACGGAGGTCGATGATGCCGTGCTCTTTATCGATGACGAGGACATCCTCACCTCGGCAGGCAGCGCGGCGGCCCTCGACCTGGCCCTGCACCTGGTCGGCCGCGACCACGGTGCGCAGATCGCCACGGCGGTCGCGCGCCGTCTCGTCTTCGCCGCGCACCGCCGGGGCGGGCAGCGCCAGTTCATCGAGCGTCCGGTGTCCCGCGACCCCGGTCCGTCGCTCGCGTCGACGGTCGAGTGGGCCGAACACCATGCCACCGAACCGATTACCGTCGCCGATATCGCGGCCACCGCCTGCGTGAGCGTGGCAACTCTGCATCGCCGCTTCCGCGCCGAACTCGGTTGCACGCCGCTGGCCTGGCTCACCGCCCGCCGCCTCGACCACGCCCGCAGGCTCCTCGAAGCAAGCGACCTCTCCGTGGAGCAGGTCGCGACCGCGAGCGGCCTCGGCACCGCGGTGAACCTGCGCACTCACCTCGCCGCTGCGACCGGTCTCACCCCGACCGCCTACCGCAGACAGTTCCGCACCCGACGCGCGTGATCCGCCGGTATCGGCGTATCCGCCGGAAAGTCCGGGGCCGACCATCGGCTGTCGCTCGCTCGCCGGATTCCGCCCGTGATCGTCGTTCTCGGGGATGCGTAGCGAGCTGGCGGCACCGTGCCGGTAGGGTCCCGGCATGCCCCTCGTCTCGCTCAACGGCATCCAGCTCAACTACGACGTCACCGGGTCGGGACCGCTGGTCCTGCTCGTGATGGGCAGTGGCAGTCCTGGCCGCGTCTGGCGTACCTATCAGGTGCCTGCCCTGGTCAAGGCCGGGTTCCGGGTCGCCACGGTCGACAATCGGGGGATCGCGCCGTCGTCGGAATCGGCGGCGGGGATCACCATGGCCGACCTGGTCGGTGACACCGCGGCGCTGATCGAGCACCTGGGGGCGCCCGCCCATGTGGTCGGTACGTCGATGGGGTCGCGGGTGGTGGCCGAGCTCGCGCTGGCTCGGCCCGAGCTGCTGGGCAAGGCCGTCATGTTCGCCGCCACGGCGCGTCCGCACCCGCCGTCGAGCACGCTCAACCAGGGTGAGCAGGCGTTGTTCGACAAGGGGATCCAGCTGCCGCCCGAGTATGCGGCCGCGGTCAAGGCGATGCTCAATCTGTCCCCGCACACCCTGGCCGACCCTGGCAAGGCGCAGGAATGGCTCGACATCTTCGAATTCACTTCGGGCAAGGGCACTCCGGGCACCCGGGCGCAGCTGGGAATGGATCGGTCGCAGGACCGGCGCGAGGCGTATCGGCGGATCACCGTGCCCAGCCTGGTCGTCGGGTTCGCCGACGACCAGATGGTGCCGCCGCGGTTCGGCCGCGAGGTCGCCGAGGTGATCCCCGGCGCCCGCTACGCCGAGATCGAGCGCTGCGGGCACTACGGCTATCTCGAACAGCCCGACGAGGTCAATCGCGTGCTCGTCGAATTCCTCTCCGCCGCTTGATCACCCACCCGGATCGGGCAGCCTGACTCCGGTTCACGACGGCTGGATCAGCTTGGTCGCCGCGGCTGCCGCGATGGCTTGCGCCGCGGCGCTCAGCGCGGGGGAGTCGAGCTTCCACTGCTGCCAGTACAGCGGCACATCGATGTGGGCCCGGCCGTCGAGGTTGACGAGAGTTCCCGCGGACCTGTCCTTTTCGGTTTGCAGATCCGGCAGCATGCCCCAGCCCATGCCGAGTCGCACCGCATCGCCGAAGGCGTTGGAGGACGGTACGAAATGCGTCGGGGGATCGATCGGCCGGGACGACTGGCCGCGGACGTGCCGGAACTGCAGGTCGTCCTTGCGGTCGAACTGGATCATCGGCACGTCCGCGTACGAACCGGGCCGCGCGCCGTCGGGGAACCAGTACTGCGCGAAATCAGGGGTCGCGAGGGGCTGGTACCGCATGGCGCCGAGCGGTTCGACCTTGCAGCCCTGGACCGGAGTCGCGGTCGCGGTGATCGCCGCCATCACCGTGCCGTCGCGGAGCAGCCGGGTGGTGTGTTCCTCGTCCTCGCGGTGCAGTTCGAAGTAGATCCGGCCGCGCACCCCCGCCAGGGCGGGCATCACCCAGGTCTCCAGCGAATCGGCGTTGACGGCGATCGGAATCCTGGCGGGGCGGCCCGCGGGCCGATCGGTATCGCCGAGTTCGCGGGCGGTGTCACCGGTGAGCAACTCGACCTGACGCGCGAGCCGCAGCACGGCGAGCCCGGATTCGGTGGCGCGCACCGGTTTCGAGCGCTGCACCAGGATGCGCCCCGCCGCCTCTTCCAGCGCTTTGATCCGCTGGCTGATCGCCGACGGGGTGACGTTCAACCGTCGCGCCGCGGCCTCGAAGGTGCCCTCGGTGAGCACCGCGTCGAGCGCGCGCAACTGGTCCAGTTGCAGATCCACATCAACGATTCTAATGGTAGTGAAGAATGATTAGCTGGTCTGAACTTTGATGTTCTCTTAACGTCGAAAGACGTGACGGCATCTTCCGCGGCACTGGCCGCCCTCTCCGGATTGGGTTTCGGTCTCTCGCTCATCGTGGCGATCGGCGCGCAGAACGCGTTCGTGTTGCGTCACGGTGTGCGCGGTCAGCACGTGCTGCCGGTGATCGCAGTCTGTGCCGTCTCCGACATCGTGCTGATCGCGGCGGGAGTCGCGGGCTTCGGCACCGTCGTCGAGGCGGTGCCCGCCATCGTGACCGTGGCGCGGTACGCGGGCGCGGCTTTCCTGATCGGGTACGCGGTGCTGGCGGTGCGGCGGGCGATGAGTTCGTCGGCGCTGATCGCCGAAGCCGCGGGCGCCTCGGTGGCCGTCGGCGCCTCGGTGCTCACCTGCCTGGCGCTGACCTGGCTCAATCCGCACGTCTACCTGGACACGGTCGTGCTGCTCGGTTCCTTCGCGAGCACCTACGCGAGTCCGGATCGCTGGTTCCTGGCCGCGGGCGCGATGGTCGCCAGCGTCGTCTGGTTCCTGGCGCTGGGTTACGGCGCGCGCCGCCTCGGACCGCTGTTCGAGCGGCCTGCCGCGTGGCGCGTTCTCGATTCGCTGATCGCGGTGATCATGTTCGCGCTGGCGGTCGGCCTCGTCGTCTCCTGACAGCGCAGGCCTAGGACTCGGCCGCCCACGGCTTGACGGGTGGTTTCACCCAGAGCAGCTTCTCGTCCGCGTGCGTGCGCACCGCGCCGGCGTGGCCGGGGTTGCGCGCGGCCCACGCGTCCTTCTGGTCGAGCAGGTCCGCGACCACCTGCCAGGTCTCGCCGGTGCTGGGTGGATTGGTGTCGGCGGCCCTGGCCAGTTTGCGCAAGGTGGACGCGGGCAGGTCGAGGAGTTCGGCACCGCGGATGTCGCGAGACCAGGCGTAGCCGGCCAGACGGCGGGCCTTGGTGGCGCGGCTCGCGGTGGCCGCGTCGGAATGCGCGTGATCGGGTGCCTGATCGGCGCTGTCTGGCACAGGGCCATCCTACGACGAACGCCCGCGCTCCGGTCGGCGATGACCGGGGCGCGGGCGTTGACCCGTCAGGTGGCTCAGTAGGCGCTGTTGACGTTGTCCATCGAGCCGTAGCGGTGCGCGGCGTAGTTGCAGGCCGCGACGATGTTGGAAACCGGGTTCCAGACGTCGAACGGGGTGCCCTCGACGTGGTACGCGGCGAAGGTCGGGTCGATCACCTGGAGCAGGCCCTTGGAGGGGATGCCCATCGCGGCGTTGGAGTCCCACAGGTTGATCGCCTGGGGGTTACCGGTCGACTCGCGCATGATGTTGCGGTGGATGCCGTCGTAGCTGCCGGGGATGCCCTTGGCGGCCATGATGTCGAGGGCCTCGCGGATCCAGCCGTCCAGGTTGTCCGCGTACACCGGCGGGGCAGGGGCGGGCTCGGGCATCGGGGCCGGGGCGGCCTCCGGAGCAGGCGCGGGGGCGGGGGCGGGAGCGGCCTCCGGCGCGGGGGCCGGGGCGGGGATCGCCTCGATGGCGGGGGCGGCGCCGACGGCGGGGATGCTCTCCGCCTGCTCGACGACCATGGCTGCACGCTCGGGCACGCTGTCGTCGGCGAAGGAGACGGCGGAGGACGCGGCTACGGCGACCAGACCGACCGCGGCGACGGCCACGGTGAACGCCTCACGGCGCGAACGACGGCCGATAACGGTGCTGAGCTTGTCTTTGTTGAGCATTGCTTTTCTGTTCCTTCATCTCTGTCTGGCGACGCAGGCCCTGGTAGGGGCTCGGTGGATCGCGCAGCGCGCGCAGCGGCGCACGCCGGTCAGGCGATGTGTTGTTTCTGTCTGTATGGGAATGTGCGACGCTGTCGGGGTCGGACTCGCTCGTCGGCGGTCCGCGCGTCGCACGGTGCTCCACAGCTGGCTGCGGGGAGACCACGCGCTGTTCGGTTCTCGTGCTCCGGAAGTTGGATACCTCGGGGCTAACCAAACCGCAGGTCTGTTTGTGACCTGATTGCAGAATGGTCACGAAGGGTTAACGCAAGGTGAACGAAACCTGAACGGCAAACGCTGACGATCTTGGTTGCTCCACCGGGCAGTTGCGGAATCGTTATCTACGCAGGGGGTTTACTGCTGCTTCCGATGTGCCGCGCGTCACAGAAAAAGTTTGCCCAAATCGGGTTTCACGATCATTTGCGCAGCTCCAGCGTGTCCGGATCGGGGCTGCAGTGGCGTCGAGCGCCCGTGTCCAGACCGATTTGATAACGACCTCGTGACCGTTGTCGAACGCGGAGACCTGACGCAGAAAGACCGCATCCCGGCAGTTTCGGTAACTGCCGGGATGCGGTCTGCTGTGCGCCATCAGGGACTCGAACCCCGAACCCGCTGATTAAGAGTCAGCTGCTCTGCCAATTGAGCTAATGGCGCTTGGTTTGCTCGGATCGCGACTCTAGGAGAGAACCTCTCGGCTTCTCCGTTCGCCCCGCTCTCCGGTGCGGAACAAACATTAACAGGCTTGGGGCCGGAAAGTGAAATCGGGCTCTGACCAGCGACAATGCGGACCTCTTCGAAGTGTTAACGATCCAGGTCCCGGCACGTATCTAACGATTGTGACTTGGTCGTGTCGCGGGGGCTTTCCCGTTGGTCACGACCGGGCGGGCTGGCAGAATGGCGGGACGACGATCTCGGTCGCCCCCGTCGACGCGGATGGCACGAGTGATAGGCGTCGATGGGATCTGCGGCGCACACACGTTATTGCGTCGGTACGGAAACGGGGTTGACATGGGTATGAAGCGGGGGCGACATCGGTCGCTGCGGACGATCGTTCCGGTGGCACTGCTGGCGGTGTTCGCGCTGGGGGCGTCGGCGTGCTCGGCGGCGGAGGGGGCTGGGGTCGAGGTCGCGATCGACCGCAACCCGATCACCGAGCTGATCAAGCCGAAGCTGGTGTCGACGATCAAGGACGGGCAGGTCGGTGTCTCACCCGGCATGCCGCTGGCCTTCCAGGTCGAGGACGGCAAGTTCACCGAGGTCACGCTCGCGAACAAGGAAGGCCGCCCGGTCTCCGGGCAGCTGGCGGGCGACGGCCGCTCCTGGGCGACCAC
>NZ_JBHXAY010000151.1:0-12482 GCF_042728775.1 Nocardia sp. NPDC060259 | reverse complement strand
GGCGCCCATCCACGACAACGTCAAACAGCAGATTGTCGGCAACACCGAACGCGACACCGTCATCGTGTTCCGTGAGTTCCACAACTCCGCCCGCGTCGCCCGCAACGCGGTCTCCGAGGAAATCGCCGCGGTCTCCCGCGAGCCCGGCGCGACCTTCGACGACATCGCCCACCTGGCCAGCGGCGCCCGCGCCCGCGAGCAGGTGTACGGCAGCGGTGATGTCAACGGTGGCCTGTGGTGGGCCAGCCAGGCTCAGGGCCTGATCCACGACGTCGGCAGCTGCGCGGACGTGGTCGACACGATCCTCGCCGAAGCGCAGCAGATCATCACCCGGACCCTGCCCGGTCACCTCGCGGGCTGATCTGCTGATCGGGTCGTTTCGAATTAGTGGGTCATTTGCCTTGATCACATGACTGACTCGCGGTAGCGTTATGACTGGCATCACATCCCGACTCATGTCGGGGCTACCCGCGCGCCCCTCTCGGCAGCGCTGACGAAACGACCCATTGCCGCTCGCCGGTGGGTGTCACCTTTTCAAGGAGAAGATCATGTCCATCAAGGAACTGCTTTTCGCGGTCGCGGACATCTGGATGATCGTCGTGGGATTCACCTACGGGATCAAGTTCATCCGGAACTACAAGAACTACCTGCTCGGCATCGAGTGGATCATTGTCGCGACATCGGGTACGAACTTCCTGATCTACGGACTCCTGAAGGCCGGCCACGACAGCCCGATGTACTTCGCCGCGTCGTTCCTGGATGCCTTTTCCCGGTCCGTGGGTATCACGCTGATCCTGGTTCTCGGGCTGATGGCGGTCACCCACCGGTACAAGCCGTCCGTGGCAGTGGACGTCGGTGCATTCGCTCTCGCCGCGGTGGTGGGTTTCGCTCTCGTCGGCTACACCGAGACGTTCGGTACCCCCGCCAAGATCTTCTTCATCGTGGTCACCGTGCTCACCACGATCTTCCTGCTCTACTTCGTCAAGCGGCTGTGGGAGATCGGCGAGCGCGGGCACGCGGTGTGGGCCGCCATCTCCGCCGCCTGCTCCTTTGTCATCGCCGCGATCTACGACTTCGTCCCCATCCCAGGCGACGACGCTGAGCACACGATCTTCTACATCCTCGCGCTGTCCACCTGGGGCCTGCAGATGTTCGTGTTCTACCGCGCCTACCGGGCTTTCGACGACCACAACAAGCGCGTCGACGCCCAAGCGGTGGCCGGTGACGCCCCGGTCACGGCGTAATCGCCGGACTTCCCTTCGAACGATCCACAGGCTAGGAGCCGAAATGGCAACGCACGATGTGCAGGAAGAAACCACCGAGGTAGTCGTCGTAGGCGCCGGAATGGCGGGGTTGACCGCGGCGACCACCCTCGCGCCCGAGGCCGAGGTAGTGGTGCTCGAGTCCACCGATCGCACGGGCGGACGCGTCGACACCGTCCGGCAGGGCGACTACTGGATCAATGTCGGCACCCAGTTCACCGAGGGCACCGGCACACTGATCGACGCGCTCGACCGGCACGGCATCGAGATGGGCTCGCTCGCGGGCAAGAGCGTCGCGCTGCACCTGAACGGTTCGACGGTCGACACCTCGAATCCGTTCGCGCTCATGTTCCGCACGCGGATGAGCATGATGGATCGGCTGGGCCTGGCCATCGTCGGGACGCGCATTCTCGCGGCCGCACCGTTCCTCGAGTCGCAGAGCCGTTTCGCCCAGCGGGTGCGTGCCCGGCTCGAGACCAAGCTCGCGTCGTATCTGCTGAACGGCGTCCGCTCGGAACTGGCCGCCACCATCGTCCGGTCGTGGTCGGCGCAGTGGATGGGATGTGACCTGGACGAGACTGCCGCCGCCCAGTTCGTCTACTCGGTCGGCATCGCGCTGACCGACCCGGAGAAGGTTCCGAACTTCTCGCTGCCCGCCGGCGGCAACCAGACACTGACCGACGTGCTGACCGAGGATCTCGGCGCCCGCGTCCGCCTGAACTCGGTGGTGCAATCGGTGCGCCGCGACGGCGACGGCGTGATCGTCGACTATCTCGACGGGGACCGCCCCCGGCGGTTGCGGGCGAAGCGCGCGATCGTCACCGCGCCCGCCGATATCACCGAGCGGATCATCCCGGACCTCCCGCAGCAGTACCGGAACGCGTTCAACGACATCACCTACGGCCGCTACGTAGTGGTCGGCTTCTTTACCGACGAAGTCGGGCCGCAACGATGGGACAAGTACTTCGGCATCTCCGCGCCGCAGCTGTCGTTCCAGGCCGTGTTCAACCACGCCGCGGCGCTGCGCACCGGCAGCGACCGAAAGCCGGGCGGTGCCCTGGCCTGTTTCGCCGGTGGCGGCAAGGCCGACGCGCTGCTCGACCTGCCCGATGAGGAGATCGTGTCGCGTTTCGCGAAGGACCTGCTCAGCGTATTGCCCGAGCTGGAAGGAAAACTGGGGGAGGGCATCCTGCGTCGGCATCGCCGGGTCGTGCCGTTCTGGGCGCCCGGCCGCCGCAAGACGCTCCCCACATTGCGCGACCCGCTCGGAAACATCTATCTCGCCGGCGACTACCAGCTCGATGTGCCGTCGCTGGCCGACGCGGCTGCCTCAGGTGAGCGCTCAGCGCTGGCGGTACTGGCGAGTTTGGGCCGGTCACGATAGGCCGATAGTCGACGCGGGCAGCCTTCGTCAATAGTCGAGGGCGTGCTCCGGTTGACAGACGTGCAGGGGAGACGGCAGATATCGGATGATGGCGTCCAGGAACGGGGCGATGTCACTCCACGGGGCCGGATCGCACAGGACGGGCGCGGCGTCGCCAATGTGGGTGAGGCAGCGGACGCGGTCGTACAACTGTTCGGGTGGGATCTCTCGCGGGCCGAGGTCGCCGTCCTGGTGTTCCATCACCGTGTTCACGAGGCTGCGATACCGCTGTTCGGCGACTGTCCAATGGCTGCCATAGAATTCGGCACCCATCGGTTCGAGCGCCCCCATCGGGACCAGATCGACGACGCCTTCGAACCCGGTACCGATGCCGTACGGGATCTGCAGCGTCAACGGCACCGCCCCGTGCGTGTCGGCGATCGTGCGGACGCAGTGGTCGAAGTCAGCGGCGGGATGATCGAGTCCGGTCACCAGGCACAGCCGTGCGACCTGGTGGTCGTCGGCAACCCGCAGGATCGTCTCGAGCCGGGGGGCGCGCTTGACCGCGGCGTTCATGACCGCGACCACCCCATCGGCCACCCGGATGGACCGCTCCAGCGTCGCGATGGGCGCGTGGCTCGACAGCTCGGTGAGACGAATCGTGTGATCGACGCGGTCTGTCGTCCACTGGACCGTGGCCGCCGTGCCGGACCCGGTCCCGGCAAAACGGCGGGTCAGCCGGTGGACAACCCGTGTCGTCTCCTCGGGGTCACCGACGATCGTGACGTTGCGGATCGACTGCGGTTCAATGACTTCGGTGCCCATCGTTGTGGTACTCCAGCTCGACTCGAGGATGTCATCGCATCCTCAATCCGGTCTCACCGTACCTGCGCCCCTGTGCCCGTGAAGCGGATTCCCGCCCCAAAGTAGAACGTGTTCCTATACCGTCGGGCTCGTGCAGAAAGAACAACGCCCTGCCGTGGCCGACTGGTTCACCGCGGACGATGGCACGGTGCGTCTGCAGGGAAGTCGCTGTACCGCCTGCGGCACACCGTATTTCCCGCGCAACGCGCTGGCCTGCCGGAACCCGCAGTGCACAGGTCCCAAGGACGGCTCCGAGCTCGTCGAGTACCTGTTTTCCACCCGTGGCCGGATCTGGTCGTACGCGGACGCCCGCTACAAGCCACCCCCGCCCTATGTCTCGCCGGATCCGTTCGAGCCGTATGTCGTCGCGGCCGTGGAGCTCGAGGTCGAGCAGATGGTGATTCTCGGGCAGGTGGTCCGTGGCCTGACGGTGGATGACCTGGCCGTCGGCATGCCGGTCGAACTGACCCTCGGCGTGCTGTACGAGGACGAGGAAGCGGAACACACGGTGTGGATGTGGAGGCCGGTCGATGACCGAGACCAGTGATCGCGATATCGCAGTCCTCGGTGCCGGAATGCACCAATGGGGCAAGTGGGGGCGCAATTTCGTCGAATACGGGCTGGTCGCGGCCCGCGCGGCACTGGCCGATGCCGGGGTGGACCACCGCGACGTCGGCTACATCGCCGGCGCGGACACGATCCGCAACGGATACCCCGGATTCGTCTCGGGCGCGACATTCGCCCAGGCGCTCGGCTGGACCGGTGCGCGGATCTCGAGCAGCTACGCCGCCTGCGCCTCCGGTGCCCAGGCCATCGCCAACGCACGCGCCCAGATTCTGGCCGGGTTGTGTGACGTGGCGCTGGTGGTCGGCGCCGACACCACCCCGAAGGGCTTCTTCCAGCCCGTCGGCGGCGAACGCCGCGACGATCCGGACTGGTTGCGTTTCCACCTGCTCGGCGCGACGAACCCCATCTATTTCGCGCTGTATGCCCGCCGGCGCATGGCGTTGCACGGCGCCACGCTCGACGATTTCGCCGCGGTCAAGGTGAAGAATGCCCGCCACGGCCTGAACAACCCGTATGCCCGCTATCGCAAGGAGGTGTCGGCCGAGGAGGTCGCCGCCTCGGCGGTCGTCTCCGACCCGCTGCGCCTGCTCGACATCTGCGCCACCAGCGACGGCGGTGCCGCACTGGTGCTGACATCGATGGAGTACGCGAGGCGTCACGGCGTCACCGACCCGGTCCGCATCCGAGCGCTGTCGACGGTCACGCCGACGTTCCCGAAAACCGTGCTCGATCTGCCGGACTTCGCGACCGACTCCGCCGTGGCCGTCGAGGTTCCGCCGCGCGAGTTCCGTTCCGCCGTCGCCTACGCCGCCTACGAAGAGGCCGGGCTCGGGCCAACCGACCTGTCCTTCGCCGAGGTCTATGACCTGTCCACCGCGCTGGAGCTGGACTGGTACGAGGACATCGGGCTCTGCGAGAAGGGTGGCGCGGAGAAGCTGTTGCGCAGTGGCGCAACGACATTGGGCGGACAGGTCCCGGTGAACCCCAGCGGCGGGCTGGCCTGTTTCGGTGAGGCGATCCCCGCGCAGGCGATCGCCCAGGTCTGCGAGCTGACGTGGCAGTTGCGCGGTCAGGCCGAGGGCCGCCAAGTCGACGACGCGCGCGCGGGTATCGCGGTGAACCAGGGCCTCTTCGGCCACGGCTCGGCAATCATCGCCACCCGCTGACGGCTCCGGCACCGATCGAGACGATCGGTGCCGGAGCGCGGGGTCAGCCGAGGAAGGTGTTGATCGTCTTCTGCTCGGTGTAGGCCTCGATCGCCGCGGCGCCCAGCTCGCGGCCCCAGCCGGACTGCTTGTAACCGCCGAAGGGCAGTGCGGCGTCGAAGGCGTTGTGCGCGTTGATCCATACCGTGCCCGCCTTGATCTGGCGGGCGGTGCGATGGGCCTTGGACACATCGGTGGTCCACACCGAGGCGGCCAGTCCGTAGGGCGTGTCGTTGGCCGCGGCGGCCACGCCCTCCTCGGCGTTGAACGGGGTCGCCACCACGACCGGGCCGAAGATCTCCTCGCGGTACACGCTGAAGGAGGAGTCGACATCGACGAACACCGTCGGCTCGACGAAATAGCCACTGTCGCCGTGGCGGCGCCCGCCGGTCAGCGCCCGTGCGCCGGAACGCAACCCGGCGTCGAGGTAGCCGAGGACCCGGTCGAGCTGGGTCTGCGACACCAGCGGGCCGACGTCGGTGGCCGGGTCAAGGCCCGAGCCGATCTTGGCGGCTGCGGCGGCTTCGGCGACGCCCTGGGTGAATTCGTCGAAGATTCTGTCCTCCACCAGGAGCCGGGTGCCGCTGGTGCAGGTCTGGCCCTGGTTGAAAAGGAACCCTGACGCGGTGCCGGGGATCGCCAGGTCCAGGTCGGCGTCGGCGAAGACGACCTGCGGGCTCTTGCCGCCGAGCTCGAGGCTGACCTTCTTCAGATTGCCCTTGGCGGCGTCGACGATGAGCTTGCCCACCTCGGTCGAGCCGGTGAAGGCGATCTTGTCGACATCGTCGTGCGCGGCCAGCGCGGCACCGGCGTCGCCGTAGCCGGTGACGACATTGAGCACGCCGTCGGGCAGCCCGACCTCGGCCAGGATCTCGGCCAGGCGCAGGGCGGTGAGCGGGGTGTCCTCGGCGGGCTTGAGGACGACGGTGTTGCCGGTCGCCAGGGCGACGGGAATCTTGAACGCGGCCATGAGCAGCGGGAAGTTCCACGGCACGATCGCCCCGCACACGCCGATCGGCTCGCGCAGGGTGTAGGCGTGCCATTGGGTCCCGGGTGCCCAGGGCACCGAGATCGGGATGGTGCGGCCTTCGATCTTGGTGGCCCAGCCCGCGTAGTACTCGAAAAGCTCGGCGACCCAAGTGATATCGACCGCCTGGGCGACGCCGGCGGACTTGCCGTTGTCGAGCGATTCCAGCTGGGCCAGTTCCTCGGCATGGGCGTAGATCGCCTCACCGGCGCGGAACAGCAGCCGCTGGCGCTGGGCCGGTGTCCACAGTGACCACTCGCCCTCGAACGCGGCGCGTGCCGCGCGCACGGCGCGGTCGACATCGACGGCTTCGGCGTGGGCGACCTCGGTCAGCACTTGCCCGGTGGCCGGATCGCGGGTCTGGAACGTGCGGCCCGAGGCCGCGTCGACCCAGCGGCCACCGATGAACAGCTGCTTCGGGGTGGACAGCCAGTCACGCACCTGTGGCAGCACCGGGGCGGTGGTGGGCTCGAGTACTTCGGTCATCGTTGTGCCTTTCGGATCAGGAGTGGTCGTGCACGAGCACGCCGCGGATGTTCTGGCCGTTGAGCAGGTCGTCATAGCCCTGATTGACCTGGTCGAGGGTGTAGGTACGGGTGATGAGCTCGTCGAGTTTCAGGTCGCCGCTCTGGTAGAGACCGAGGATCTTGGGGATGTCGACGGTCGGGTTGCAGTCGCCGAAGAGGCTGCCGCGCAGTTCCTTCCGGAACAGCGTCAGGATCGATCCGGGGAGCTGGATATTGATCTCGTCGAGCTTGTTGAGTCCGGTCAGCACGACCTTGCCGCCCTTGCCCACGGCATCGAAGCCCGCGCGCACGATCTCCGCGGTCAGCAGGTCCGGGATCAGGATCGCGGCGTCGGCGCCCTGCCCGCGAGTCAGGTCGTTGATCGTGGCCAGCGCGTCACCGGCGTCGGCGAAAGCGTGCGTGGCGCCGAGTTCGATGGCTCGTTCGCGCTTGTTGTGCAGCGGGTCGACCGCGACGACATAGCGCGCGCCGGCGAAGCGCGCGCCCTGCACCGCGTTGATACCGAGCCCGCCGATACCGAAGACGACCACGACATCGCCGGGCTTGACCTCGGCGGTGTTGACCGCCGATCCCCACCCGCTCGGCACGCCGCAGCCCACCAGCACCGCCTTGTCCAGCGGCAGGTCGTCGTCGACCTTGACGCAGGAGTTCTGGTGGATCACCCCGTATTGGCTGAACGTGCCGAGCATGCACATCGCGCCGTACTCACCGGCCGGTCCCCGCAGCGGGAAACGGCCACCGGGCAGATAGCCCTCGAGGATCGTGGCACCCATATCGCAGATGGATTGCTGACCATTGGAGCAGTAGCGACAGGTGCCGCAGTTCGGAATGAACGAGCACACCACGTGATCGCCGGGCTTCACCCGGGTCACGCCGGGACCGACCTCTTCGATGATGCCCGCGCCCTCGTGACCCAGCACCATCGGCAGCCGCGCTTCCAGGTCACCGTGGGCGATATGAACATCGGAATGGCACAGCCCGCCGTAGAGGTACCGGATGAGTACCTCTCCCGCGCGAGGCTTGTCGAGTTCGAGCTCTTCGATCTCGATCGGCTTGCCGGGCTGGTAGACGACCGCGGCCTTGGTCTTCATGGCGGGTTCTCCTGATCCTCAGTGATGCGCCCCATCTGGAGTGACGGGAACCACATTCGCAACGCCGGGCTCCCGCGACTGTTCAGAAATTGGACAATCGTGACCCCGGTCACCATTGCTACGGTTGGGGCATGCAATCCGAGGCGAGTGGAGTGGTGGCCAAGCGGGAACCGATCGCCGCGTCCTGGCATCGGGCGACGATGGCCGGACTGGAGCCGGGCTCGGCGCTGGACACGATCAGCTACGTCGATATCGATGAAGCCAGTCCGCTCATGGCCGCGGCCGCCGTCGTGCTCGACGACCTCAACCATCGGCTGGAGGGCACCAACTTCACCACCATCGTCGTCGACCGGGAAGGCCGCGTCGCGCATCAATGGTGCGGAAACCGCAGCGCCCGCAAGGTTTTCGACGATCTCGGCGTCGACGTGGGCGCCTCCCTGCTCGAAGAGGCGGTCGGCACCACCGCGCCGGGTGTGGCTCTGGAAACCCGCACCAGCATCGCTGTCAACGGCGACGAGCACTTCGCCGTTCCGCTGCGGCGCATGAGCTGCTACGGACACCCCATCTTTCACCCGACCACCCGGCGCATCGAGGGTGTGCTCGACCTGTCGGCGGTTGTCCAGGAAGCCAGCCCGCTGCTGCCGCCCCTGGTCGCCCGCGCGGTCGCCGACATCGAGCAGCGTCTGCTCGACGGTTCCCGCATCTCGGACAAGGAACTGCTCGCCGCGTTCCAGGCCGCGGGCACACGTCGCCGCGCGGTACTGGCCATCGGGCGTGACCTGCTCATGTCCAACCAGGCTGCCGCCGATCTGCTCGGCGCCACCGACTTCGCGTTGCTGCGGATGATGGCACCGGATGTGCGCCGCAGCTCAATCTTCGACCTGACGCTGGAGTCCGGGCTGGCCGTGCGGGTCGAAGCGACCCGCGTCGGCGGCCCGGCCGGGGGAACCTTGCTCAACGTCGAACCGCTCGAGCGGGCGAGCATCGCCTACTCCCGTCGAGCACTCGAGCCCGGCGATCCGCTGCTGGTCGCCGGCCCACCGGGTTCCGGTCGTTCGCGCACCGCGCGCGAACACGCCACCGAGCAACCGGTCACCGTCCTGACCGCCGCCAACGCCCTGCTCGACGGCAGCGACGTGTTCGCCCGCGACTTCGCCGCACTGATCCGCGCCCGGCAGGGAACCGTCTGCATCGACGGACTGGACCTGTTGCCCGACGATCTGATCGATCTCGTCGCCACCCATGTCGCCGACCGGCAGGTGCCACGCGTCGTGCTGGTCACCGGAGCCGTGGAAACCCTCACCGGCCGCGCCGCGGCGCTGGCCGCGGAATGCACCGACCGCATCGAACTCGGCCCGCTGAGCAACCGCCGCGGCGAGATTCCGGCCCTGGTCGCGGCGATGGTGCGCGAAGCGGGCGCGGACAGCTCGCTGTACTTCACGCCGGGCGCGCTCTCGGCGCTGTCCGCGCACAACTGGCCCGGAAACCTCCGCGAACTGCGCGCGGTCGTCACCGAAGTCATCCGGCACCGGCGCACCGGCGCGGTCGTCCGCACCGACCTCCCCGAGGCCTACCGCACGCAGCAGCCGATCCGGCAACTGATGCCGATCGACCGCGCAGAACGAGATGTCATCGTCGATGCACTCCGCAGATTCGAGGGCAACAAGGTCAAAACAGCGCAGGCACTCGGTATTTCGCGAACCACGCTCTACGCGAAGATGCGCGCGTTGCGCATCACCGTCTACTGACCGCACGGAACCAGTCGAATTCATGGTCATGTGGCGATCAGCCGTGCGCCGATCAAGACGACGGCGCTGAGCGCGAAGATCTCACACCGGCAAGGTTCGTTCGCCACCGCGGTCGACGGAAATGATCTGGCGGTACCGACGGGTTGCGGCGATGATCACGTGATGTCTTACGCCCGTCGTATGCCATTCCGTGAGGCCGCCCGACAGGTCTGTCGATTTTATCGAGATCGCCTGCGCGACAGCGCCGTCCAAGCTGGCGCAGGGATCGAAGCCGGGTGCGTGGCGAACGCGAGAAGATCGTGATGGCGGCTCGGGGTCCGTTGCGGAGCAAGGCGTTTCGGTGGGTGTGGGGCGGGGAGACCGTCTCGATGGTCGGTGACGCCAGTTATGAGGTCGTGCTCGCGTTGCTGGTGCTCTCGGTGACCGGGTCTCCCGCGGCGCTGGGTGTGGTGATGCTCGCCGTCACCGTCCCGCACGGGGCCCTGCTGCTGATCGGCGGCGCGATCACCGACCGGTTCTCGCCACGCACCATCATGCTGATCAGCCACCTCGTGCGTGGCGCAGTGCTGGCCGTGCTGGCAGTCCTGGCAGCCGCCGACGCCATGACCCTGTGGCACCTGCTCGTGATCGGCATCGTGATCGGGACCGCCGAGGCGTTCTTCCATCCGGCCGGCGCCAGCATCCTGCCCAGCCTGGTGAGCAGGCAGGACCTGCCGAGAGCGAACGCGCTGCTCGGAGCCGGTGAACAGGCTGCCAGACTGGCGGGTCCGATGCTCGGTGGTCTGCTCATGGCGCTGGCCGGCGCGCCGATCGCGATCGCGTTCAACGCGTTGACCTTCCTGGTCGGCGCGGTGACGGTACTGGCCGCGCCGCGCCGCCAGGCCGAATCGGTCGAGCAGCTCTCCGCGAAGGCGGTGCTGCGGGAGATAACCTCCGGGTTCGCCTACGCCCGCCGCAGCGTGGAGGTCCGCATCATCCTGCTGCTGGTCGGCGCCGCGACGCTGAGTTACAGCGGATTGTTCGGCGTCGGTCTGCCCACGCTGTCGCAGGACTTCGCCAACAGCTCCGTCGTGCTCGGCGCCATGCTGTCCGCGTGGGGGTTTGGCCAGCTGGCCGGCGCCTTGTCCGCCGCGGCGTTCGGCCTCCCGCGGCGGTGGGGCGTGCTCATCGTCGCCATGACGATCGCCGAGGGCTGTTCGTTCGCGGTGCTCGGGTTCGTCCCGCACTACCTGATCGCGGTCGTGCTGCTCGCCCTGCTGGGTTTCGGTGTCGCCTACTCGACCGACGTCGCACTGCCGACCTTCGTGCAGACCACCGCCCCGGAGACGATGCTCGGCCGAGTGAACAGCCTGATCGACCTACCCAGGGCGGTCCTCTCGCCACTGTCGCTGGCAGCCTTCGGTTTCCTCGCCGCAGCCGGTGTCCGCTGGGCCTTCCTCGCCGCCGCCGTCCCGGTGCTACTGGTCGGGATCGGCTTGGTCGTGAGCGGGCACGCCACGACACTGACAAGCGGTTCGGGTGCGGACGCGGATCTGGACGGCACAGCCGACCAGTCGGTCCCCCAATCGACCTGACCTCGTATCAAGCACCATCCTTGACAGCCGATCATCGTTATCGGCTTGTCGTAGATGGCGATTCCGGTAAGAGTCCCCATCAGGCCCACCGGTTTCACCACCGCCTAAGGTGTGGGTGCGGCGTGGCCGCACAGTCAGATATGCGTGAACAGCACCATTTTTCCGTGGCAATTACCACCGATTCGAAAGGCGCTGCATGGCAAAGGATTTGACACAACTCGAACTACTGACCGAGCTGGAGCCGGTGGTGGCGGTCAATATCGACCGGCACGTGGCCACGGCCAAGGACTGGTGTCCGCACGACTACGTTCCCTGGGACGAGGGCCGCAACTTCGCCGCGATGGGTGGCGAAGATTGGGATCCTGAGCAGTCACAACTCTCCGAGGTCGCCAAAGTCGCGATGATCACGAACCTGCTGACCGAGGACAACTTGCCTTCCTACCACCGCGTGATCGCTGAGAACTTCTCTTGCGACGGTGCGTGGGGCACCTGGGTCGGCCGCTGGACCGCCGAGGAGAACCGCCACGCTATCGCCATGCGTGACTACCTCGTCTGTACCCGCGCCGTCGATCCCGTCGCCTTGGAGAACGACCGTATGGTGCATTTGACCCGCGGTGTCCACACGCCGGAGGGCTTCGGTGGGGTGCTCGATCAGGTCGCGTACGTGACATTCCAGGAGTTGGCTACCAGGGTCAGCCATCGCAGCACAGCGCGAGTCTGCGACGATCCGGTCGCCGGACGGATGCTGCAACGCATCGCGGCCGACGAGAATCTCCATATGATGTTCTATCGCAACGTCACCGGCGCCGCCTTCGACGTGGCTCCCGACCAGACGATGGAGTCGGTGACCAAGATCGTGAAGACGTTCGCCATGCCGGGTACCGGCATGCCGAACTGGCGCCGCAACGGCGTGTTGATGGTCAAGCACGGAATCTACGACCTGCGTCAGCACCTGGACGACGTCGTGTTGCCGGTCCTGCGGATCTGGAACGTCTTCCAGCGCACCGATCTCACCGCACGCGGCGAGCGCAGCCGCGAAGAACTCACCGAGTACCTCGAGAAACTCACTCGCGACGTCGTCCGCTTCGAAGAGCAACGCGCGCGCATCCTCGCCCGCGACGCGGCACGGGCCGGATAGGACACCTGGATGTCGCAGTCGCGCGAGCACCCCGCCACGGCGACGTACGGCGGCTAAGTGGGGCCCGCGGCCGCGCCCGTGACCCCGACGAGGGCGCGGAGTCGCAGGAGGGCGCC
>NZ_JBHXAY010000150.1:0-12629 GCF_042728775.1 Nocardia sp. NPDC060259 | reverse complement strand
ACATGTATCCTCCGTAACGGGGGAGGTTATATTGGCACCTGGGCTCTCTGTAACCCGGGAAGCGGGAACGGTAACCAGGGTAACGGGGGCGGGAATCAGGGCAACTATGTGAACCCCAACCTAGGCAACGGAACCGAGCCCGAAGCGGCGGCCGAAGAGCCCGACCCCAGCGGCCAGGCCCCCGCTGCGCCGTCCCCGCCTGCCCCCGAAGCACCCGGACCGTCCGTACCTGCTCCGGCCGCACCACCCGGTGAAGGTGGGGCGCCGCACGCTCCAGTGGCCCAAAGCAGTGACGCGCCGGTACCCTCGCACGACGTCACACCCACCAGCGCCACGGACGCCCTCCCCGCGCCGAATCTCCTGTCGGTAATCGGCGGACTCCTCGCGCTAGGAATAGCCGGCGGCGGATCGGCCGCGCTGAGCTTTCAGAGCGCGGCACAGGCGCAGGCCCGTGTCACCGCGGCGCGAGCCGAGTTCTTCGGCCCACGTCCGTAACCCACCCGCCGAACACAGGCCTGCTGTCCTGTCACGCGCAGCCGCGATGCTGACCAATGTGGGTGACGCGCTGAACGGCCGCTGAATCCCATTGCGGCCTGCAACATTTCGGCGCTGTATGACGATGCGATGCTCATGCAACCGATGACACGTCGCGACGAGCAACAGCAGACCTCCGGCTTCGGGGAATTCACCGTGGTGGATGTCGAGACCTCAGGACTCCAGCCGCGGCGACACCGGGTGCTATCGGTTGCCGCACTCACGTTGGACAGCACGGGGCAGGTGACCCGTGAGTTCCACAGCCTGGTGGATCCCGGGTGCGACCCGGGTCCAGTCCATGTCCACGGTCTCACCGCCGAGGTGCTGCGCGGCTCACCGCGATTCGCGCAGGTGCACGAGCAACTGTCGTCGATGCTGGACGGCCGGGTCCTGGTGGCGCACAACGCGGTGTTCGACTTCGGCTTCCTCGCGACGGAGTTCCAGCGGGCCGGCGGGATACTCCCGGTTCAGCGGCGACTGTGCACGCTGGCTTTCGCCCGTCGGGTCGGACTGCCGACTCCGGACTACAAGCTGGGTACGCTGGCCGACTACTACGGTGTGCCGCAGCAGAAGGCGCACGACGCTCTGGACGACACCCGCGTCCTCGCGAACGTGCTGCGCGCGCTGGTGGCCGATGCGGCCCGCCTTGGCATCGCCCCGCCCCTGCTGACGTGCACGCCGGACACAGACAGCCCGGCGCAGACTGCGTGGGTGACCGAGCGCCGCGGCCCGAAGCAGTCGTGTGTGTACGCCTACCCGGGGCGCTGGGAGCCGGATGGGCCACTGCGCCAGGGCATGAAAGTCGCGTTCACCGGGGAAACCCGAGTCCAGCGCGAGGAGTTGGTAGCGCGGGCTGAAGCCGCCGGGATCGACGTGACGAGCATGGTCAGCGGCCGGACGAGTGTTCTGGTCACCAACGCGCCCGATTGCGGAACAAGCAAGGCGATCAAGGCGATCCAGCACGCGACGCCTACCGTCGACGAAACCCGTTTCCTCGAGCTCCTCGCAACAACCGAGCCGGGAATTCCCCGGGAGGGCCAGCACACCAAGGTGCCCCCGCGCCGTCGAATTACCAGGCCCGCGGGCAGGCTGGCGGGACGCAGGGTCCTGGTCCTCGGCGGCACCCACGACGAGGCCACCACGAGCAGAACCCGGATTGTGGAGCTCGGCGGATCGGCGGCGGTGAACCTGTCCGCCTCGGTGACGGATCTGCTGCTTCTCGCGGGCGGTGACACCGATCGTCGAGTACGGAAGGCAACTGAGCTGGGGCTACCTGTCCACGGAGCCGAACTGTTGGAGCCGACGGCGCCGACAGCTCCCGAATCTGCGCCGGGCAGAGTGGAGCCGTCAGCCTCCGAACCGACCGTGCTGGCGCGGGGCCAGGTGGTAGACCTGCCGATGGAGGCGGAATCGTGGACCGTGCGCGCCACGTGGAACCAGCTCGGTCACGCGGCCGTCGACCTGATCGCCTTCCTGGTCGACAGTGCCGAGAAGGTCGCCGCCTCCGGCGATTTCGTGTTCTACAACCAGCCGGAAGCCGGTGGGGCCCGGCTCTCCGAAGAGGGCCCCACCGAGCAGTCCATCACGATATCCCTCGATGACCTTCCCGAACACTGCACCCGCGTCGTCTTCGCGGCCGCCATCGACGCTCCCGGCGTCACCTTCGGCGACGTCGGGGCGATCGAAGTCGACGTCGCAACCGGCCTCGAATCGGGCGCTGTGATCCGAGCGACCCTCGACGCGGCCACCGTCGAACGAACCCTGTTGCTCGCCGAGCTGTACCTGCGCGGCGAGACCTGGCGCCTGCGCGCCGTCGGTCAGGGTTACGAATTCGACCTCGCCGCCCTGGCACGCAAGCACGGGGTGGAGGTCGAATAGCGCATTCGTCGGCGCTCAGGCGCCGAAGCGGTCGGCGACCATCTCCTCGGTGAGTCCGTAGTCGGCGAGCGAGTAGTGGTGGGTGGGTTTGCGGTCGCCGGTGCGGCTTTCGTTGTCGAGGGCGGTGATGGCGGTGCGTGCCTCCTCGGTGAAATCGGCGCCGATCCGGGTGTAGATGCGTTCGACGACGCCGAAGGGGTCGGCGCGCAGGTCGTCGAACTCGACGTCGATGAAGGTGGCGTCGGTGTGGCGGGCGCGGGCCGCGGTGAATGCGGAGAGGCCGCGGGCCCACAGGTCGAGCTGGGTGCGGCCGATGGTCTCGCCGGTGAAGGTGGTCGACCAGCCGCGGGTGGCGTGTTCGTTGAGGCTGCACACCGACGGGATGATGGTGGCGGGGTCGCGGTGGGTCTGGATGACGACGGCGTCCGGGTAGACGGCGAGCAGGGCGTCCAGGCAGAACAGGTGACTGGGGTTCTTGAGAACCCAGCGGCGGGTGTCGTTCATGCCGATCAGCTGCAGGTTGCGACGGTGGCGCGCGTAGGCGGGCGTCCAGTCCTGGCCGGCCAGCCACCGCGAGTAGCTCGGGACGTAGGCCAGACATTCGTAGGAATGCGAGGTGCCCGACTGCCGCAGCAACTGCCAGCATTCCTCCACGTCGGAGGCGCTCATGTAGTGCAGGCCCATGAATTCGGGATTCTGCACCTGATGCTGCCGCAGGCCCGCGTCGATCTGCTGGTAGGCCGGATTCTCCGACCAGGTTTCGCGTGGCGGGCGTGGCTGCGGGAAGTCGGTCAGCCACATCTCCAGACCCTGGTTGGCCGGATCGGCCGCCAGCAGACGGTGCAGCGCGGTGGTGCCGGTCCGAGGCAGACCGGTGACGAAGATCGGCCGGGTGACGGGTGTGTCGAAGTAGCCGGGATTGGCCGCCCACGCGGCCTCACTCAGCGCGCGAGCGACGAGTGTGCCGCGCAGGAAGAATCGCGACATCTTGCTGCCGAGCTCGGTGAGCCCGGCCTCGTCGCGATAGGAGTCGAGCAGCACCTGCAACGCCTCGGTGTAGTCGTCGGTCCCGAAATCGGTGAGACCGGTGAGTTTGGTGGCTGAGGCGTGCAGGTCGGCCACGGTGCCGACATCGGTGCGCACGGTCATCGAAGGAAACTCCTTGCTCAGTTGTGGTATTCGCCGCAGTTGACGTCGAGGGTCTGACCGGTGATCGCCGAGGACCAGTCGGACGCGAGAAACACCACGGCACGGGCGATCTCGTCGGGCTCGGGCAACCGCTTCAGATCGGACTTCGAGGCGGTCTGTTCGTAGACCTGCTCGACGGTGATGCCGTACTTCTCGGCGACCTGACCGAAGTACCACTTCAGCTGGTCGGTCCAGATATAGCCCGGCAGCACACTGTTGACCCGCACACCCTTGCCGCCGAGCTCGGTAGCCAAGGTCTGCGACATCGCCAGCAACGCGGCCTTGGTGAGCTTGTAACTGCCGTACCGCGGTTCGGAATGCCGCACGACCATCGAATTGATCATCACCACAGCGCCTTTGGCCTCGGCGAGGGCGGGTGTGAACGCCTGCGTCATCCGCAGGCCACCCAGCACCGTCATGTCGAGGCTCGAGCGGATGTGGTCGAAGTCGGTACGGTCGAGCGGCTTCATCGACGGCACCGAGAACGCGTTGTTCACCAGCGCGTCCACCCGCCCGAAGGTCTCGACGGTCTTCGCCACCAGATTCTGGACCGCTGCCTCGTCGGTGATGTCGGTGGGCACGCTCAGCGTGGCGCCACCCGCCGCCTCGATCTCGGCGGCCACCTCGAGCAGCCGCGATTCGGTCCGCGCCGCCAGCACCACCGTCGCGCCCGCGGCGGCGGCCTCCAGGCAGATCGACCGGCCGAGCCCGGGGCCGACCCCGGACACGACGACGACTTTTCCATCCAACAATGCCCCGCTCATCCGAGCATCCTCTCTGCGAAAGCCCGCTGCCGGGCGGCGATCCGGTCACGCCAGCCGGCGGCGTCGATCCGGTTGTCTTCGATATGGGGGAGGTGCTGTGCGACCTCGGTGACCGGCACGAGGGTGACCGTCGGGCCGTCGGCCTCGGTCATCGGCCGGTCGGTGCGCTGCCACCGGAACTGCAGGATGCCCCGCGTGCGCCCGGTGGTCTCGATCCAGTTCGTGATGCCGGGATCCTGCTTGCTCACCACCATCCGGATCATCCCGTCCGGATCCACTTGCGCCTGCGCGTGATTGAGGCTGGTCTGGTGGTTGACGTAGTCCAGCGAGATGTACCAGAGGCTGCCCAGCTGGAAACCCTGATACGGCGCATCCGATTTCGGGACGGTGATCACCAGCGCCTGATCGTCGGCGAGATCGAAGTGCCCCACCGAGGAGTACTGGGTGCTCAGCCCGCCCGGGGTGAGCCGCGGCGTGGTGAGGGTGTTCACCGGCAGATCCAGGTAGAACCACTTCGGGAAGTTGAACCAGGTGTGCACCCGGGTGAGCAGCATCTTCGCCGCGGCGCCGTAGCGTTTGCGCATCCGCGCCAGATCCGGCTCGATCGGGGCGGTGCCGATCGTATCGACCCGTTCGATGCGGATCGAGCCCTTGCGCTCGGTCCAGTCGCTGTAGACCTCACGCACGGCCAGCATGGACGCCCCCTCACCGAGCGCGAAGTAGCCGGGGCCCGCGTCCGGCTTGGCAGGGCCGAACCGGATCGAGAAGCTGCCGTCCTCGGCGATCGGAATCCGCCGATCATCGAAGGCGTCCTCACCACCTGGGACGTCAGTCGCGGTGTAATCACCCTTGAGCACTTGGAAACTGAGGTCGACGGTGGTGCCGCGCACGCCGCTCACCAGGTACTCCGCGTCGGGCTCGATGTTCGCGTGGTAATAGAGCGTGTCCGGATTGTCCAGGCCCATCTTGGCGTACGGCCCGGTCGACGACACGAAATACGGATGGCTGGTGCCGTGCGCGCCGGAGAGCCGCAGACAGGCGGCGACGCTCGCGGCGAGGTAGTCGTAGCCCTCGGCGAGATCGGTCTCGCTACGCACGAATTCGGCGCCGGCGATGAGTTTTTCGGCCTGAGCCACCGCGGCCGTGAACGGCGCGGTGAGCGGCTCCGGTGGCGCGGTGCTCCCGGCTTCGGTGGCGGTACTGGAGTGGGTCAACGGTCTGCGATTCCTAGCTCTCGGAGGATATGGGCGGCGATGTCGGCGGGGGAGCCGAGATCGGGGGTGATGACGAGATCGGCGTGCTCGGGTCGTTCGTACGGCGAGCTGATGCCGGTGAAACCGGGCAGCTCACCGGCGCGAGCCTTGGCGTAGAGCCCCTTGGGGTCGCGCCGTTCGCATTCCGGCAGCGGCGTGTCGACGAAGACCTCGTGGAACGGCAACGTCCGCTCGGCGTGCGTGGTGCGTGCGCGGGCACGCTGCTCGGCGAACGGGCTGATCACCGACACGATGGCGACCGCACCCGAATCGGCGAACAATGCCGCGACTTCCGCGACGCGGCGCACGTTCTCGTCCCGGTCGGCGGGGGAGAAGCCGAGACCGGCGTTGAGGCCGTGCCGCAGATTGTCACCGTCGAGCAGGTAGGCCGCGCGACCCGCCGCGACCAGCTGACGTTCCACCTCGACCGCGATCGTCGACTTCCCCGAGCCCGACAGGCCGGTGAGCCAGATCGTGGCGCCGGAGTGCGTGCGATCCTCGCGGGTCACCGCCGAGCGGTGCCAGACCACCGTCGCCGGTGCGGCGTGCGCGCCGGTGTCGCGTCCGGTGACCATGCCCGCGGCGACCGTCTGGTCGGTCACCGGGTCGATCAGGATGAAACTGCCGGTGCGCCGGTTCTCCCGGTACGGATCGAACAGCAGCGGTTGCCTGCTGCGCAGCCGGACCCGGGCGATGTCGTTGAGCGACAACGCGTCCACGTCCTCGACCCGGTGCAAGGTGTTGACGTCGAGCTGGTACTCGATGGCGGTGACTTCCGCGGGTGAGGTCTGTGCCGCGGTGCGCACCAGATACCTCGCGCCCTCGCGCAACTGCGTGGTCTCGGAGAACCAGCACACCATCGCGTCCAGATCGGCGCCCTGTTGCGGGCGGTTGCCCGGCCTGGCCAGCAGATCGCCACGGCCGATGTCGATCTCGTCGTCGAGCGTCAGCGAGATCGCCATGCCGGTGAACGCCTCGTCGACCTTGGTCCCGCCCGGCCCCCAGATCTCGCGCACCCGCGAGGAATGCCCGGCGGGCAGCACCACCACTTCGTCACCGGCCTTGAAGATGCCACCCGCGACGGTGCCCGCGTAGCTGCGATGGTCGAGGCCCTGCTGAGCCCGGATGACGTACTGGATCGGCAGCCGCGCATCGATGAGATTGCGGTCCGAGGCGATGTGCACGTCCTCGAGGTGGCGCAGCAGCGGTGGTCCGGGATACCAGTCCATATGCCCGGAGCTCTCGACGACATTGTCGCCGAGCAGGGCCGAGACAGGGACGAAACTCAGGTCCCCGACCGTCAATTTCGCGGCGAACGCGGCGAATTCGGTGCGGATCTCCTCGAACCGCTCCTGCGACCAGTCGACCAGATCCATCTTGTTCACGCACACCACCAGGTGCGGCACCCCGAGCAGGGTGGCCAGGAAGGCGTGCCTGCGGGTCTGCTCGGACACCCCCGTGCGGGCGTCGACCAGGATCAGCGCGAGGTCGGCGGTGGACGCGCCGGTGACCATGTTGCGGGTGTACTGCACATGGCCCGGAGTGTCGGCGATGACGAACTTGCGCCGCGGTGTCGTCACATAGCGGTAGGCGACGTCGATGGTGATGCCCTGCTCGCGTTCGGCGCGCAGCCCGTCGGTGACGAGCGCGAGATCGGCCGAGTCGCCGCCGCGTTCGGTGCTCACCCGCTCGATCGCGGCCAGCTGGTCGTCGAACAGCGACTTGGAGTCGTAGAGCAGCCTGCCGATGAGGGTCGACTTGCCGTCGTCGACGCTGCCCGCGGTCGCCAGGCGTAACAGGTTGCGGCTCATCAGAAGTAGCCCTCTCGCTTGCGGTCTTCCATGCCGGTCTCGGAGATCCGGTCGTCGGCGCGGGTGGCGCCGCGCTCGGTCAGCCGGGTGGCGGCGGTCTCGGCGATCACCTTCGCCGCGGTGTCCGCGTCGCTCTCCACGCACCCGGTGCAGGTGGCGTCGCCGACGGTGCGGAAGCGCACGGTCGCCTCGAACGTGCGCTCACCCGGTTGCGGGGTGATGAACCGGCCCGCCGACAACAGCATGCCGTCGCGTTCGACGACCTGGCGCCGATGCGCGTAGTACAGCGTCGGCAGTTCGACGGCCTCGCGGTCGATGTACTCCCAGATGTCGAGCTCGGTCCAGTTCGACAGCGGGAACACGCGGATGTGCTCGCCCTGCTGATGCCGCCCGTTGTAGAGGTTCCACACCTCGGGCCGCTGCGCCCGCGGATCCCACTCGCCGAAACGGTTGCGGAAGCTGAAGACGCGCTCCTTGGCCCGTGCCTTCTCCTCGTCGCGGCGCGCGCCACCGAACACGGCATCGAAACGGTGTTCACCGATCGCCCGCAGCAAGGTGGTGGTCTGCAACGGATTGCGGGTGCCACCGGGGCGCTCCACCGAGCGGCCCGCGTCGATGTCGTCCTGGACCCGCGCGACCAGCAGCCGCGCGCCGGTGCGGTCGGCGGTCCGATCGCGGAACTCGATCACCTCGTCGAAATTGTGCCCGGTGTCCACGTGCAGCAGCGGAAACGGCAGCGGCGCGGGCCAGAAGGCCCGCCGCGCCAGGTGCAACAGCACCGCCGAATCCTTGCCACCGGAAAACAACAGCACCGGCCGCTCGAACGTGGCCGCCACCTCCCGGAAGATGTGCACCGACTCGGCCTCCAAGGCCGCCAGATGCGACAACTCGTACCCCGTCTGCACTGTTCACCTACTTCGTTCGCTGCTCCGGCGGCAGAATTTCCATCGCCGGGTTGCAATGTCGAATATTCGACGCTATTGTTCGATATTGTGACACCGACGATAAGCCGGGCCGAGCGTGCCGGTCAAGAGGCGACCGCTGATTCGGTGGGCGAAGTGGGTGTCGCATCACCGCCGACCCAGCGGGTCGTCAAGGTGCTCGAGCTGCTCTCGCGGCACCCGACCGATCGGCTGTCCCTGGCCCGGATCGTTCGCGAAGCGGGATTGTCCAGGGCCACCGCGCACGCGGTGCTCACCCAGCTCACCGCGGACGGCTGGACCGTGCGCGACGACGACGGCTGCTACGGCATCGGTCTGCGCCTGCTGACCGTCGCCCGCCGAGCCGAAGCGGCCTTCCCGCTGCGCCGCACCGCGGCGCCCCACCTGCGCGCCCTGTTCGAGCGCACCGGTGATCCGGTGTTCCTCGCCGAACGCGACGGGGACAGCATCGTGGTCACCGAGGTCGTCGGGAACCCGTCCGCGGGCTGGATCCGCCCGGGCCGCAGGCTCCCGCTCGCGCCGCCTGTCTGCCGTGAATTCGTCGCCTGGGCGCCCGAACCGGCCAGGCGGGCGTGGCTCGCGACCGCCGATCCGGTCCACCGCGATCGCCTGGCCCACGTCCTCGCCGAGATCCGTGCCCGCGGCTACTCGGTCGAACGGCTCGTCGACGATTCGACGCCGATGCTGGAAGTGCTGGCGGGCCTGCGGGACTCGCCGATCACCGCCGCGCTGCGCGCACAACTGGGCTCGGTCATCACCGAACTGATCACCATCGACTACCTGCCCGACGAGCTCGGACCCGAGAACGCCGTCGTCACCCTCGCCGCACCGGTGCGCGATGCGCGTGGCGCGGTGGTCGCCGCGGTCGTGAGCTGCCCCGACACCCGCTTGTCAGCGGCGGCGCTGAGCGATCTCGGCTCCGCCACCGTCGCCGCCGCCGACCGGATCAGCGCGGTGTAGCCGCCCGGCCCACGGCACCCGTCGAGGACGGTTCACCATTACGCTGACGGGTGAACCTGGCCTGACCCGCAGGACGGTCGCGGAGGCAGGTGGCGAGGGAGGACTCGACGTGGCAAACGACAGCGATCGCTGGTGGGAGGCGCCGGGCATGTCGGGGGAGTCCCCGCAGACCGGAGCCGACCCCTACTCCCAGCCCTCCATCCCGCAGCAGCCGGGCGGATATCCGCCGCCGCAGTACGGTGCGCCTCAGCCCGGGTACGGGCAACCGCCGTATGGCCAGCAGCCTTACGCGCCGCAGCCCTACGGCCAGCAGCCCTATGCGCAACAGCCGTACGGGTATGCGCCACAACCGAATCCGGGTCCGCCGCGCAGCGGAAACGGCGCCGGTGTGATCATCGCAGTGGTCGTCGTTGTCGCGTTGATCGCTGTCGTCGGGATCGCCGCCGTCGTGATCGGCACCAGCAGTTCCGACGACACCTCCGCCGCGGCGACCTCGACCACCGCGACGACGGTGAAAGCGGGACCGCTGACCGGCACGACCACCGCACCGGCGACGCCGGGTTCGAAGGGCGTCCTCGTCGCCTCCTATCGCGTCGCCTACGACGTGCCGTCCGCGTGGTCGGTGTCCGAGGAGTACGACACCATGTCCTTCACCACGGGGCTCGGCTCGATGAACGGCCGCGGCCAGGCGACCGAAGGCGAGAGCTACTGCCCCGGCTCGGCCTATCGCGCCATGGCGGGCGTCACCACGACCACCGAATCCGATCCCGCGGCCGCTGCCAAGGCCGTCGCGAAAATCGCTGCGGCAGGCGGATACTCGGACCCGACCGGAGGAAAGCTGACCTCACCGACCGCGCTCACGACCCAGAGCGGCGTCACCGGCCAGTTCGTCGAGAGCACGGGCCCCTGGAAGCCGACGGTCGCCGGCTGCACCGCCGACTCCTACTCGGTGTACACCTTCGCCTTCAAGAACGCCGCCAATACGTTGCTGGTGCTGACCCTGCTCGTCGACCGCAACGCCACCGGCGAACTCACCGCCGACCAGGCCAAGAAGATCATCACCAGCTTGCGCCTGGTCTGAGCTCCGGTCAGGACTGTTTCGGGAGCGTGGCCAGGTAGTCGGTGAAATCGGTGGCCGGGTGACCGGTCAGGGAGGGAACCGCGCCGGACACCTGGGCGAGGTCGCCCTGGGCGATCGCGGTGTAGGTGCTGACCCAGCCGTCGACTTCCCACTACGGTGCGTGGAAGCTCGCGCGGGTGTCGTAGGCCTGCTCGACGGTTTGGCCGACGAAACGGTAAGGGCAGCCGAGGACTTCGGTTATCGCGGCGGCCGCGGTCGGCAGGGTGAAGGCGCAGGGGTCGGTGAGGTCGAAGGTCTCGCCGGTGTGGGCAAATGGTTTCCGGCATTCGCCCAGGCTATGGCACCGTTCGCCCGGTTTCACGACTCGCTTCGCGCCGTGTCGACGCTGCGGTGCCGGCTCGCGGGTGGTGGAATCTGCGGGTGCGTGTATCGAGTGGAATAGCTGCTGTCGTTGCGGCCCTGATCATGATCCTGCCCGCTGTCGTCGCGGGACCGGCCACCGGCGCTGTTCGCGACACGGCGTGTGGTTCGACGCTCTCGTCTGCCGATATCGCCGACGTCGCACGGCTGTCGGATACTTCGACGATCACCGGCGCCGACAGCCTCGCGCGACTCGAGAACGCGGTGGACCGGCACCACCGGATCACCGAGATCCTCGTCGCCCACCGGGACCTGCGCGGTCTGTTCGCCGTCGGCCTCGACGGCGTCGAATACGCGGCCGTCATGCCGCTCCAGCGCGACCCCGCCGCGTTCGCGAACCGCGAGTACGCGCACGCGATCAGCACGGAACTCCTGCGCCGATTCCTCGACAACCTGCACGCCGAATTCACCGGCGGCGTCACCGAACCCCACTGGGCCCACTATTTCGCCCTCGCCCAGGACTGCGGCGTATCCAGAGCCCGCACCGCGATGGCAGGCTACAACGCCCATCTCACCGCCGACCTGACGTATTCGGTTGCGGCAGTGGGCAGTCGACCCGAGAACGCCCCGGACTACTTCAAGATCGTCGCGAGCATCGCCGCCGTCGGCGACGTGATCATCGACCGCACCAAAGCGGTCTACGGCGCCGACCTCGGCCCACTGTGGCGGTTCTACTTCGTCGGCGAAGGACTCGACCAGCTGTTCGGCGCCGGCGTCGCCACCGAGCAGATGCTCATCGCCGCCGACCTGGGTGCCAATACCGTCATCTTCACCAATGGCCTTGCCCTGCATGACCCCGCCCTCGCCCCTGCGGTGCGCGCGGAGGTCACCGCCCTGTGGCAGGCGGCCGACCTCGCCTTCGACGCACTGGCGCGGATCAACGCCCTGTGATGTGCGTCCGGCAACCACCGCCACCGATCACCGTCGCCAGAAGAAGTGATGCACCACCCCGCTCGGGCTCGGGATCTGCTCCAGATGAAAACGGTCGACGAGTTCTTCGGGAGTCGCCCACAACCTTTCACCGCGACCGAGTTCGACCGGCGCAACGGCGATATGCATCGTGTCGATCAGATCGGCGTCGAGGAACTGCCGAACCGTGGCGACACCGCCGCCGATTCGCACGTCCTTGCCCTCGGCGGCATCGAATGCCTGCGCCAGCGCGTCCTTCGGAGCCGCATCGAGGAAATGGAACGTGGTGTCCGCCAGCGTGAATGAGGGCCGCAGGTGGTGGGTGAGGACGAACACCGGTGTGTGGAACGGGGGTTCGTCCCCCCACCATCCTTGCCAGTCGCGGTTCTCCCATGGCCCTCGCTGTGGACCGAATTTGTTGCGCCCCATGATCTCGGCGCCGATGTTGTTGGTGTAGTCGCGAGTGATGTAGTCGTCGAGGCCGTAGGTTCCCCCGGGGTCGGTCCGGGTGGGCCAGTGCGCGGTGGCACCCGCCCAGGACATGAAATCGCCCGGATCGGCGTGGCCGAATGGGCGCTCGAGGCTTTGCCCCTCCCCGGCACCGTATCCATCGCTGGAAACGGAGAAGTTCTGAACGCGGACCAACGGTGTCATCGGAACCCCTTCTGGTTGCACAGTGCAATCGGTTGGCAAACTACTCACCCGAGACGACTACCCAAGCTACCGCTTGCGGAGCTGACCGCCGCCTATCACGAAGCAGTTGTAGGGAGCGGGTACGAAACAGCTGGATAAGCCGGTCGCGTGGTGCTGGTTCGTCGGTCATATGGTGGTGATCCAGGTCGCGATGTCGGTGACGACCTGCGGGTCGACATGCTGAGGTGCAACGTATT
>NZ_JBHXAY010000149.1:0-12871 GCF_042728775.1 Nocardia sp. NPDC060259 | reverse complement strand
CAGTGCACTCGCGGCGCTGCGTTCAACCGATCTGAATTAGTGGTCAATACGATTCGGACATTGCACTACAGGGCGGGCATTAAGTGAACTGGCCCGCGTACTGGATCGGTCCGCGGGCCGTTTCATGATCGTGACGGCGGGGTCTACTCCCCCGCGCCGTCCTCGGGCTCGGGCAGCTTCGCCTCTTTGACGGCTTTCGCCTTCGGCGTCCCGAGCGCCTTCTCCAGGGCGGGACCCTGCAACCGCCGGAACGCCCGCCGCGGCCGGGACTGCTCGAGTGTGGCCACCTCGAGGGAGGCCTCACCGAGCGCGCGTTTGTCCTTGTCGGCCTCGGGCTGACCGGCCTGCAGTGCCCCGATCGCCACCTTCAGCGCGTCGTCCAGGGACAGACCCGGCTTGTAGGCGGCCTTGAGCGCGGTCACGATCGGCTCGGTGGTGCCGCCCATGACGACGTACTCGCGTTCGTCGACGATGGACCCGTCGAAGGTGATCCGGTACAGCACCGAGGTCGGTGCCTGCTCCGGATAGCCCACTTCGGCGACGCACAGCTCCACCTCGTAGGGCTTGAGCTGATCGGTGAAGATCGAGCCGAGGCTCTGGGCGTACAGGTTGGCCAGCCCACGACCGGTGACATCGCGCCGGTCGTACTGGTAGCCCTTGAGGTCGGCCTGCAGGATGCCACCGCGGCGCAGGGCCTCGAACTCGTTGTACTTGCCGACCGCGGCGAAACCGATGCGGTCGTAGAGTTCGCTGACCTTGTGCAGCGTCGCCGAGGGATTCTCGGCGACGAACAGCACGCCCTTGTCGTACACCAGCACCACCACGCTGCGACCGCGACCGATGCCCTTACGGGCGAGCTCGGTCTTGTCGCGCATGATCTGCTCGGCCGAGGCGTAATACGGCAGCGTCATCGGACGGCGCCCCCTTCTTCCGCGGCTTCCCGATCGGCGATCACAGCCCTGGCCACCTCGGCGAGCAGATCCTCGCCGACCTCGGCCGCACCGTCGGCGTCGATCACCACTGCCGTGGGGTAGATCCCGCGCAACAGGTCGGGACCACCGGTGGCGGTGTCGTCGTCGGCGGCGTCGAACAGCGATTCCACCGCGATCCGCAGCGCCCGGTCCTGATCGATGCCGCGCCGGTAGAGCTTCTTCAGCGACGACTTCGCGAACCCGGAACCCGAACCGACCGCGGTGTAGCCGAACCGCTCCTCGCTGCGCCCGCCGACCACGTCGTAGGACACGATCCGGCCGGAGCGGTCCTCGTCGGTGGCCTGATCGTCGTAGCCGACCAGGATCGGCACGACCGCCAGGCCCTGCATGGCGGCAGGCAGGTTGTCGCGGACCATCTTCGACAGCTTGTTGGCTTTACCGTCGAAGGTCAGTGGCACGCCTTCGATCTTTTCGTAGTACTCGAGCTCCACCGCGAACAGCCGGATCATCTCGATCGCGATGCCCGCGGTGCCCGCGATGCCTGCCGCCGAGAAGGTGTCGGTGATGTAGACCTTCTCGGTGTCGCGGCTGGCGAGCAGGTTGCCCATGGTGGCCCTGCGGTCGCCCGCGATCAGCACGCCACCGCGGTAGGTGACCGCGACGATGGTGGTGCCGTGTGGCGCCAGATCCTTCGCCGCGGTCAGGTCCGAGGCCGCGAACCTGTTGCCGGGCAACAGGTCGGGAGCGTGCATTCGCAGATGTTCGGTGAACGAGGAGAGAGCCTGCCCCGCATGGAGGCGCAACGGATCACCTGAGGTCACTGGCCGCCCTTCTGCACATATGCCCGCACGAAGTCCTCGGCGTTCTCCTCGAGCACGTCATCGATCTCGTCGAGCAGGTCGTCGGTCTCCTCCGCGAGCTTTTCGCGGCGCTCCTGACCCGCCGCGTCGACACCCTCGGGACCCTCGTCCTCGTCGCCACCCCCGGCGCGCTTGGTCTGCTCTTGTGCCATGGCAGCCGACCTCCTCTTTCCTCATCATGACCGCGACCTTTCGGATGAGCACGGTCGACGATCATGAGCAATGTTCGTGCTCGTCCTACAACCCTACCGAGCGGATCCGACAAGGTGGTCTATTAGCGATCGGATTGTCGCCCTGTCGTGCCGGAAAAGCCCTCAGTGGGTGAGCTGGTCGACGAGTTCGGCCGCCGACTGCGCGGCATCGAGCAGCTTGCCGACGTGCGCCTTCGTCCCGCGCCGCGGCTCCAGCGTCGGGATCCGCACCAGCGAATCACCGCCGAGATCGAAGATCACCGAATCCCAACTGGCTGCGGCGATATCGGCGCCGAACCGGCGCAGGCACTCGCCACGGAAGTACGCGCGGGTGTCGGTCGGCGGCTTGGTCATCGCGTCGAGCACATCCTGTTCGCTGACGAGCCGCTTCATCGAGCCGCGCGCCACCAGGCGGTTGTAGAGGCCTTTGTCCAGGCGCACATCGGAATACTGCAGGTCCATCAGGTGTAGCTTCGGCGCGGCCCACCCTAGGCCCTCACGGCTGCGCATGCCCTCGAGCAGGCGCAGTTTGGCAGGCCAGTCGAGCAGGTTCGCGCATTCCATCGGGTCGCGCTCGAGCAGGTCGAGCACCATGGCCCAGTTGTCGACGATGTCGCGTACGCGCGGGTCGTCGTTGCCTTCGCGGTCGATGAACTTGGCGACGCGCTCGTGGTAGAGCCGTTGCAGCGCAAGGCCGGTCAGCTCGCGGCCGTCGGCCAGCGCCACGGTGGCGCGCAGCGACGGATCGTGGCTGATCTGGTGCACGGCGGTGACCGGACGTGCCAGCTGGAACTCCGAGAGGTCCTCGCCCGCCTCGATCAGGTCCAGCACCAGCGCGGTGGTACCGACCTTGAGGTAGGTCGACATCTCGGCGAGGTTGGCGTCGCCGATGATCACGTGCAGGCGCCGGTACTTGTCGGCGTCGGCGTGCGGCTCGTCGCGGGTGTTGATGATGCCCCGTTTGAGCGTGGTCTCCAGGCCGACCTCGACCTCGATGTAGTCGGCGCGCTGGGACAGCTGGAAGCCCGCGTGGTCACCGGACTGGCCGATGCCGACCCGACCGGACCCGCAGATCACCTGGCGGGAGACGAAGAACGGCGTCAGGCCCGCGATGATGTGGCTGAACGGGGTGTCGCGGTTCATCAGATAGTTCTCGTGGGTGCCGTAGGAGGCGCCCTTGCCGTCGACGTTGTTCTTGTAGAGCTGCAGGCGCGGCGCGCCGGGGACGCTGGAGGCGTGCCGGGCGGCGGCCTCCATCACGCGCTCGCCCGCCTTGTCCCAGATGACCGCGTCGAGCGGGTCGACGACCTCCGGCGCGGAGTACTCCGGGTGGGCGTGGTCGACGTAGAGCCGGGCGCCGTTGGTGAGGATCATGTTCGCCGCGCCGACCTCGTCGGCGTCGATCACGGGCGCGGGCCCACTCATCCGGCTCAGATCGAAACCACGCGCGTCACGCAGCGGGGATTCCACCTCGTAGTCCCACCGGGTCCGCTTGGCCCGCGGCACCCCTTCGGCGGCCGCGTAGGCGAGCACGGCCTGGGTGGAGGTGAGGATCGGGTTGGCCGTCGGCTCCGTGGGGGTCGAGATGCCGTACTCGACCTCGATTCCGATGATGCGCTGCATGCTGTCGAGCCTAGGCGACGCGCCCGACACGCACCGGCATCTCGGCCCAGCGGGCTCTGTGGGCCCCGGCTCAGGCCCGCGGGCGCAGACCGGCCAGCAGCTGCGCGATGTCGCCCGCGGCCTGATCAGGCCGCATGTCGAGCTCCTGGTCCGCGGCCTCGGCGCCCGCGCCGTCGTGCTGCCGCGCGGCGGTCACCTCGGCGCGTACGCCGACGACCACATCGACCTGCCGGAGGCGGTCACTCTGGTGGAAGAGGTTCTGGCACACCGCGGCTGAGTGCCGTCCACACCCCGAGGTCCCCCTCCAGGAGGACCTCGGGGTGGTCCTCGCGGGCGATCCGATCGGCGGGCGCGGTCGCGATACTCGGACCATGAGCGAATCCGTCCAACAGCTCGCCACCGACGTCCCGAACCGGCCCGGCCGGCTGATCGCGCTCGATGTCCTGCGTGGCATCGCGATCCTGGGTACCCTCGGCACCAACATCTGGATCTTCACCGACCCGGAAGGGCTCGTCGGGTACGTCGATGGGCTCGGGGCGGCGGCGGAGACCGGCTGGATGTGGTCGGAGCGGGTGTTGCAGCAGCTGGCCCAGGGCAAGTTCCTCGGCCTGCTGACGGTGATGTTCGGCATCGGGCTGGCCATCCAGCAGTCCTCGGCGCAGCGCGCGGGTCGCCGCTGGCCGGGCAAGTACCCGTGGCGGGCCGCGCTGCTGTTCCTCGACGGCTTGCTGAACTTCCTGCTGGTGGCCGAGTTCGATGTGCTGATGGGCTACGCGGTCACCGGGCTCGTCGTCGCCTATCTCCTCGCGACCAGCGAACGGGCCCAACGCCGCTGGCTGATCACCGCGGCCTCCATCCACGTGACGATGCTGACGCTGATCGCCGCCGCCCTCGCCTTCGCGCCCGCCCAGGAGTCGGCCACCTCGGAACCGCTCGACCCGAATCCCTACGCGGACGGCTCCTTCTGGGATCTGGTGCTGTTCCGGCTCGATCACGCGCTCGAATTCCGGCTGGAAGCGATCTTCGTGTTCCCGATGTCGGTGGCGCTGTTCCTCGTCGGCGCGCGACTGTACCGGGCGGGTGTGTTCCGGCCGGAAGGCACGCGAATCCGCCGGTGGCTCATGGTGATCGGCTTCGCGGTCGCGGCACCGCTGGATTTCACGATCGGCGTCTTCGGCGGCGGCGATCTGGTGCTGTTCACCCGCTACGGCATCGCGCCGTTCGTGGCACTCGGCATCCTGGCGGCGGTCGCGGAGTTCTACCTGCGCAGGCCGCGGGCCGGATTCGCGGGAACACGCCTGAGCGAGGTCGGCAAGACCGCGCTCAGCTGCTACATCCTGCAGAACCTGCTGGCCGGAATCCTCTGCTACGGCTGGGGTTTCGGGCTGGCGGCGCGGGTGCCGGAAACCGCGCTGGTCCCGTTCACGATCGGGATCTATATCCTCGTCGTCGTGCTCATCACGGCCTTCGCCCACCTGTGGCTGCGCCGGTTCGAGCGCGGACCGGTGGAGTGGCTGTGGCACCGCAGCTATCAGCTGCTGGCCGGCTGAGTCAGCGCAGCCGCTCCGCGGGCGGCGGGGCGGCGTCGGGCGCGACGAGCAGGTCGGCGACGAGCGAATCCCGTTCGAGCGGAACACCGAGACTGCGGGCATTGCCCTCGAACAGCGACAGCACCGATTCGGTCAGGATGCCCTGCACCTGGTCGGTGGTGAGCACCGGTTCCGGATCGGCCCGCCAGCTGGCGACCACGCCGTCGACGAGCCCGACCATGCCGAAGGCCATCGGCCTGGCCCGCGCGGGGTCGATACCGAAGCGGGCCAGGCTCGCGGCGAACATGTCGGCCAGCTGCCCGCCCACCTCGCGTCCGGCCCCGGCCAGGGTGGCGGTGCCGGTGCCCTCGGGTGCGGCGTCACCGAGGAAGCGATGCAGATTGGGGTGGAGTTCGATCCAGCCGAGATAGGTGCCGATGGCGCCGCGCACCGCGTCCTTGAGCGTCCCGTCGGGCTGCAGCGCGGGCAGCAACTCCGCGAGCAGCAGCTCCAGGATCCGCTTGCGGGCCAGGGCGTCGAGTTCGGCGCGACCACCGACGTGCCGGTACACCACGGGCCGCGGCAGCGCGAGATGCTCGGCGATCAGCTGCACCGAGATCTCGAGCCCGTGCTCCTCGATCACCTCGATCGCGGCGTCGATCATCTCCGCGCGGCGGCGCGCCTTGTGACCGTGCCAGCGGGTGGCGCGGCCGTCGCCGATGGGCTGCTCGGCCTGGGCGGATGGTGCAGTCACAGTGCCAACGATACGCGTGTCCGATATTGACCGTGACATGGCGTTCCACTAACCTTGGTGATACACCATGTAACAGTTAATGCGGCACTGCTGCCGAGAGTGAGCCCGCGATGCGCCACGCTACCTCCCCGCGCGATTCCTTCGCCCAGCGCCTGCTGATCGGCTCGGTCCGAAAATCCTACGATCCGGTGGTCGACATCGACTGGGCCGAGCCGCTCGATCCGGACAAGCTGTTCCTGCCCGCCCGTGTGGTCTCGCTCTGCGGCACCGCGCTGTGGGACGCGATGTCGGCCGCGGACAGGCGCGAGCTGTCCCGGCAGGAGCTGGCCAACATGCTCTCGGTCGGCATCTGGTTCGAGAACCTGCTCGAGCGCCTCCTGCTGCGGGAACTGCTCGCCGGCGACCCCACCTCGGCGACCGCCCACTACACGCTCACCGAGATGGCCGACGAGTGCAGGCACATGATGATGTTCGGCAAGCTCATCGAACGCATCGAAGCGCGTCCGTATTGGCCGCGCCCGGCCGCGCGGCTGGCGATCACCGCCCTGCCCACCCTCCTGCGCGGCAGCATGGTGTGGGTGGCCGCGCTGGTGGGCGAGGAGATCTTCGACGCGCTGCAACGCCGGGTGCTCGACGATCCGGATCTGCAGCCGATCGTGGCGCGCACCATGCGCATCCACGTCACCGAGGAGGCGCGGCACATCGGTTTCGCCAGGGACGCGCTGGCGCGCCGGGTGCCGACGATGTCGCGCGGCGAGCGGATCTACGCCCGGCTGTGTGTGGCGGTCGCCGGACCGCTGTTCGTCTCGCTGGTCCTCAATCGGCACATGTACGTGCGTGCCGGGCTCGACGGCCGCCGGGCGCACAGCATCGCGTTGCGCAATCCCGTCGCCCGGGAGGCCAGAGCCGTCGGGGCGGCCGATCTCGCGGCTTTCCTCGGTGCGCACGGCCTGATCGGGCCGCTGGGTCGCCGGTGGTGGCGGGCGGTGGGTCTGCTGTGACCGTCGCGATCATCGGTGCCGACGCCGCGCCGCTCGCACGAGCATTGCGGGCGGCGCGGATCGTCGACGTCGTCGTCTACGAACCCACCGCGGCGCCGCCACCACCGAAGCAGCCATGGGCTCGACGGCGCACCGATCCGCCGTCACCCCGGCACCGGATCGATGTCCTCGGTCTCGATTTCGACGAGCAGGCCGACCAGTGGCTGATCCGGCTCTCCGGTGACAAGGGGGCCACCGCCGATGTCGTCGTCCTCACCGCGGACACGGTCGACGCGTCGCTGCCCACCGGACGCGGCCGCCCGACCCGGCCGCTCCCCGTCACCGGCCGCGACGGCCGCACCCTGGACGCCGCGTGGGCGGGCGGGCCGATCACCTTCCGCGGCATCGCCGTCCACGGCTTTCCCAACCTGTTCCTCCTCGACGGCCCCGATCCCCTTGCCCCGCTTCGGCATTCCCACCGGCAGACCCAGATCGACCACATCACCACCTGGATCAGCTCGCTGCGCGGGCAATCCGGCACCCGCATCGAGGTCAGGGCGAGCACCCAGCACGAGTACCACCGCAGGCTCGCGCTGCACCGCGACGGCAGTCGCCCGCGACGACTCGGCGGGCCGAAACCGCACCACTTCGACATCACCGTCGCCGCCGACCGGCACCCCGCCCACGACTATCAGGGCCCGGCCCTGCTCGACCTGCCCGGCGCGGAGTATCCGGTCATCGCGACCCTCGCCGGGCACACCGATCCGATCGACGGCCGCTACCACTGGTACGGACGCCTCGACCCGATCGACGGCTCGCTCCCGGAGCCGACCCGGGTGACGGCCCTGCTCGCGCTGCCCGGCCACGCCCCGACACCGGCCCGCCTCACCGAGCGCGACCCGTGGGGCAATCTTCGGATCACCGGCACCGGCGTGCCGCCCTACCCGCTCGAACAGTTCTGAGGCACTCGCCGACGGCCGGTATGCTCGACGGCATGCACTCACGGGCAGTGATCTTGGCGTACGCGGTGCTCGCGTGCGTGCTGCCTGCCTTCGTGCTCCTGTCCACGCCGGGTACCGACACCGCGCGCATGCTCGCGTTCGGCGCGGTCGCCGCGGCCATGGTGTGCGCGCTGGTCGCGATCACCGGCCACCGGCGGATTCCGGTGCGGGTCGCCGTCGCGGGCCCACCGGGATCGGCGCAGCGCCGGTTGCGCGGTTCCTTTCTGCCACAGAGCAATCCGGATTCCGCGGGCCGTCCGCGGCCACGAGCACCGGGGATCGATCACCGCTGACGGGCGCAGCGCTGTCCGCGCCGCCTGTCGGATTCCGTGATCCCACTCCCCTTCTCGTGCGTTCACGCACGCCCTCCGGACAGGTCGTTCCGTCATGCTCGATGTCGTGTACTTTCCGGTGTCCGCCGCCCTGTGGTGCTGGCACCGGCTCTTCGCCCTCCCCTTCGGACCCGACGACGGGCTCGCCTGGCTACTCGCCGTCGCGGCGCTCGTGATCACGGTCCGTGCCCTGCTGGTCGTTCCCGCACTGCGCCAAGCCCGTTCCCAGGCCGTCCTGCGTTCCCTGCAACCCCGGATGGACAAGATCCGCACGAAGCATCCCGACGATCAGCGCAAGCAAGCCGAGGAGATCCGGGCGCTGCACCGCGAACACGGGGTCCGGCTCTTCGGCGGGCTCGTCCCGATGATCGTGCAGGGCTTGGTATTCCTCGGCCTGTTCCACGTGCTGCGTTCGTTCGACCGGACCGGCGCCTTCGCGGTCGGCCCGTTCGCCTCGACCGGGACGCCGATGTCTGTCGAGGCCAACAGCGCGACACCGAACTACCTGCTCGGTATCTCCGAGGTCCGGGCTTTCCTCGATGCCCGGGTGTTCGGCGCACCGCTGTCGGCGACCATGACCGGGGCCGGTGATCTGTTCGTCTCCGTGGCCGCGCTAGCCGTCCCGCTGGTGCTGATCACCGCGCTCGCCACGCATCTCACCGCCCGGCTCACCCCACCCGCGCAGGACGGAACGGCTGCGTTGCTGCGCCGGTTGTCACTGTGGGTGTTTCCGGCGGGCGCGCTGGTCAGCGGCGCGATCCTGCCGGTCGCGGTGCTCGTCTACTTCGCCACCAATGCGGCGTGGACGTGCGGCCAGCAGTATCTGATCCGGCGCAAGCTCGATGCGGAGGCGGCAACCGTGGCGGCGAAGTCTGCGGCGCGAGCCCGTGCCGCCGCACCGCGTCCGGGGGTGAAGCCGCAGCGACAGCCCCGGTGAGCCGGGGTTACCCTCGGGCGGTGTCTGTGAACCCGGAGTCGGAACTGCTCGCCGTCTACGACGCCGCGGGCCAGGTGATCGGCGAGGCAGATCGAGGCACCGTCTATCGCGAGGGGCTGTGGCACGGCAGCGCCGGAGTGCTGGTGCGGTCCGGGGACGGCAGCCGGATCTACGTGCATCGGCGCACCGACAGCAAACTCGTCTTCGCCGGTCTGCACGACTGCCTGGCAGGCGGGGTCGTCGACGCGGGCGAGGATCCCGCCGACACCGCGGCCCGCGAACTGTACGAGGAACTCGGCATCACACTGCCCACGGGCACCGCACCGGCCTTGCGCGCCGCCGCGTCATGGGACGGCGTCTGGGCGGGAAGACCGCTGCGCTGCCACCTGTTCGGCTACGAGGTCCGCTACGACGGCCCGATCCGCCACCAGCCGTCCGAGATCGCGGACGGCTGGTGGTGGCGCGATGCCGAACTGCGTGCGCACCTGCGGGATCCGGCATGGCCCTTCGTCCCCGACACGCGCGTCATCCTGGACGACCTGCTCACCGACTGACTTCGCGGGCTCAGTCGAGCGAGCGCAGGGATTCCTCGTCCCGGGCCACGACCGCGCCGCCGTCGGCGGTGAGCACGATGGGACGCTGGATGAGCTTCGGATGCTCGGCCAGCGCGGCCAGCCACCGGTCGACATCGGCGTCGGTACGACCCCAGCTCGCCATGTCCAGGTCCTTGGCGATCTGCTCGCCGGTGCGGGTGATATCCCACGGTTGCGCGCCCAGCCGGGCCAGCACCGCCCGCAGTTCGTCGGCCGTCGGCGGGTCGTCGAGGTAGCGCCGCACCGTGTACTCGACCCCGGCCGCATCCAGGTGCGCGGTGGCATTGCGACTCTTCGTGCAGCGGGGGTTGTGCCAGATCTCGGTCATACTCGCAGCGTAATAGCAGGGTGAGAGCACCGAATGCGGGTGCGGGCGCACCGGACGATACTGGGACCATGACCGACACCGCGCCCTCCGAAAACCCGTACGGCACACCGACAACCACCGGACCCGAGCCGATCCGGTCCTACCAAGCCAAGGTCAACACCGTCGTCCGCAGCCTGCTGAAGGTCCCGGTGCTGGGGGGTATCGTCGGCAAGCGCCTGGCCACCCTGCACGTCACCGGCCGCAAATCCGGCAAGGTCTACGACGTCCCGGTGGCCTACACCGTCCACGACGGCACGCTGCTGATCGGCACGTCCCTGCGCCCGTGGGTGAACAACCTGCAGGGCGGCGCGGAGGTGCGTGTCTCCCGCGGCCGTGCACCCGAAACCTGCACCGCCACCGTGCATTCCGACGAGCGCAGCGTACTCGACCTGTACACGGTCATCGCTCGCGACAACAAGCAGAACGCCAAGTTCAACGGCATCGGCTACACCGCCGACGGCGAGCCGTCCAAGGCCGACATCTACCAGACCTGGCAGCAGGGCGGCGTGGTCGTACAGCTGACCCCACGCTGAACCGCTGGTGACCGACGGCCCACCGGGAGTTCCGATGGGCCGTCGTGCGCTGGGTTACAGCACGGCAGGGCTCTGCCGAGGACGCGGCCCCGCCCGATGACGTCGGTCACCGATGCGGCAGACTGGACGGTTCCTCCCCTCGAAAGGCAGCAGTGGTGACGCTCGGCATGGTCCTCGGCGACGCAGGCTCGCGCATTTCGACGCGCTAGCGAAGAGGCTTTCCCTCCCGCACCCCCGGCGTCGAAGTGCTCGTCGTGTCACCAGCACCGCCGACTACCGGGAGACACCCGTGTCCACCATCGACTGGACCGAAGACCATATCCATCACACCGCGCGCTGGCATTCGGAGAACGGCGCGCCCGCACCGGCCGCCGTCTCGGTCGCCGACGACCGGCTCTCCGCCGACCAGGCCTACCGCCGGATCCGGGCGGGACAATCCCTGCTCTGGCAGGGCGATTTCCACAACGGCCGCCAGCTCCTGCAGGCGCTGGGCCGGCGCGCCGATCGCATGGCCACCGCACCTTCCGGCGGCGAGCTGAGTGAGCGCTACGACCACGAGCGGGCCAGGAAACGCAGTCGCGCAGGCATTCTCGGCGGGCTGCTGGTTCAGCTCGACGACACCAACGAACTCGACCTGCGGCGCGCGCCCGACGTCAAGGCGGCCTGCACCGCCGCCTACGGCCCGGCGAGCGCGGGCCGGGTCGTCACCTTCCCGGAATTGCTCGGTGTCCTGAGCGCGTATCGCTGGCAGCAGCAGGGCGTCGAGGTGCCTGCGCTCGGCGCGCGGATCTACCCCGGCTACGGCGTCTTCTCCCCCACCCGCAGCGAATACGTGGATCTGGTCGCGGACGCGCCGCTGGATCCCGAGGTGCGCACCGCCTTCGATCTCGGCACCGGCACCGGCGTGCTCGCCGCGCTGCTCGCCCAGCGCGGCGTCTCCCGGATCACCGCCACCGACATCAACGCGCGTGCGGTGCGCTGCGCGACCGACAATCTGACCCGCCTCGGTTACGCCGACCGGATCACCGTCACCGGCCCCACGCTGTACCCGGACGGGCGCGCCGATCTCGTCGTCTGCAATCCGCCCTGGCTGCCCGGCACGCCGACCTCCGACCTGGAACGTGGTGTCTACGACCAGGATCAGTCGATGCTCACCGATTTCGCGCGCGGCCTGCGCGCGCACCTCACGCCCCGTGGCGAGGGCTGGCTGGTGCTCTCCGACCTTGCCGAACTGCTCGGACTGCGCCCCGCCGATCACCTCCCGCGCCTGCTCGACGCCGCCGGACTGCACGTCATGGCCCGGCTCACCACGCGCCCGCGCCATCCGCGCGCCGCCGACCGTGACGATCCACTGGCCGCGGCCCGCACCGCGGAAACGACCTCGCTGTGGCGGCTGCGGGCGCGCTAGCCGCGGACGGCGAGTTCCCGCGGTCACTCCCCGCGCGGCGGCCGCGACTGGCAGGATGCGCGGTACATCGTCCGGCAGCACCCCAGTTCGAGGAGACACCGTCCAGGTGAGCAGTCATTCGCAGGACCGTTCCATCGCCGGCGCCGCCCGGCGCGCCGCACTCGGCCTCGGCGCCGTCGTGGCCGCGCTGGTGGCGATCGCCCCCGCCGCGCAGGCCGTGCCCGCCCACCAGGCGGTCGTTCCCGGCTGCGCCCCGGCCGCCGCGGGCGCGCCCAACGGCAAGCAGTGGCCCACCGAGCCCGCCCTCACCATCAACCCCGCCGCGGCCTACACCGCGACGCTCGACACCACCTGCGGCACCATCTCGATCGAGCTCGCCGCCGCCGCGGCGCCGCGCACGGTGAATTCGTTCGCCTTCCTGGCCGGCGAGGGATACTTCGATCACACCCGCTGTCACCGGCTCACCACCCAGGGCATCTACGTGCTGCAGTGCGGCGATCCCACCGCGACCGGCATGGGCGGCCCCGGCTACAAGTTCGGCGACGAGAACCTCGCCGGCGCGGTCTACCCGGCGGGCACGGTGGCCATGGCCAACGCGGGCCCCGGCACCAACGGCAGCCAGTTCTTCCTGGTCTACCGCGACACCCAACTGCCCCCGAACTACACCCCGTTCGGCCGGATCACCGAGGGCATGGACGCGCTCACCACCATCGCGAACGCCGGCGTCGCCGGTGGCGGAGGCGACGGCACCCCGGTGGCCGACGTGGTGTTCAACGCGGTGACCACCGCACAGGGCTGAGCAACGGCCGAGGGCCGCGTCTCCCGGCTGGG
>NZ_JBHXAY010000148.1:0-13161 GCF_042728775.1 Nocardia sp. NPDC060259 | reverse complement strand
CCGGTCGAGGTCGACCGGCGCCCGTCTACATCGTGCGTATTACTTGATCTCCGCCAGGACGGTGCCCTGGGTGATCGCGGCGCCCGCTTCCACGGCCAGCCCGGTGACGACACCGGCCTTGTGCGCGTTGACCGGGTTCTCCATCTTCATGGCCTCGAGCACCACGATCAGGTCGCCCGCCTCGACGGTCTGGCCCTCTTCGACCGCGACCTTCACGACGGTGCCCTGCATGGGCGCGGTGACCGCGTCACCGGAGGCCGCACCGGCACCGGCGCCGCCACGCTTGCGCGCCTTCGGCTTCTTGCGGATGACGCCCGCGCCGTTACCGGCCGAACCGGCGGCACCGCCACCGAGGGTGAACTGCCCGGGCAGCGACACCTCGACGCGACGGCCACCGACCTCGACGACGACCTTCTGCCGGGGCAGATCCTCGTCCTCGTCCTCGGCGGGAGCACCGGCCGTGAACGGCTCGACGGTGTTCTTCCACTCGGTTTCGATCCACTTGGTGTAGACCTCGAACTTCTCGCCGTCACCGATGAAGGCCGGGTCCTCGACGATCGCGCGGTGGAACGGGATGACCGTCGCCAGGCCCTCGACCTCGAACTCGGCCAGCGCGCGACGCGCACGCTGCAGCGCCTGGTCGCGGTTCTCGCCGGTGACGATCAGCTTGGCCAGCATCGAGTCGAACTGACCGCCGATGACGCTGCCCGCGACGACGCCGGAGTCGACGCGCACACCGGGGCCGGTGGGCTCGCGGTAGACGTTGACCGGGCCGGGCGCGGGCAGGAAGCCCCGACCGGCGTCCTCACCGTTGATCCGGAACTCGAAGGAGTGGCCACGCGGGGTGGGGTCTTCCTTGATCGAGAGCTCTTCGCCGTTGGCGATCGCGAACTGCTGACGCACCAGGTCGATGCCCGCGGTCTCCTCGGTGACCGGGTGCTCGACCTGCAGGCGGGTGTTCACCTCGAGGAAGGACACGGTCTCGCCCTGCACCAGGTACTCCACGGTGCCTGCGCCGTAGTAGCCGGCCTCGCGGCAGATGCGCTTGGCGGAGTCGTGGATCTTGGCGCGAACCTCGTCGGACAGGAACGGCGCGGGCGCCTCCTCGACGAGCTTCTGGAAGCGACGCTGCAGCGAGCAGTCGCGGGTACCGGCGACGACGACGTTGCCGTGCTGGTCGGCGATGACCTGGGCCTCGACATGGCGGGCCTTGTCCAGGTACTGCTCGACGAAGCACTCGCCGCGGCCGAAGGCGGCGATGGCCTCACGGGTCGCCGACTCGAACAGCTCGGGGATCTCCTCGATGGTGTGGGCGACCTTCATGCCGCGGCCACCGCCACCGAAGGCGGCCTTGATGGCCACCGGGACGCCGTACTCCTTGGCGAACGCGACGACCTCGTCGGCGTTCTTGACCGGGTCCTTGGTGCCGGCGGCCATCGGCGCCTGCGCGCGCTCGGCGATGTGGCGCGCGGTGACCTTGTCGCCCAGGTCGCGGATGGACTGCGGCGAGGGGCCGATCCAGATGAGCCCGGCGTCGAGGACGGCCTGGGCGAAGTCGGCGTTCTCGGAGAGGAAGCCGTAACCCGGGTGGATCGCGTCGGCACCGGACTTGGCGGCGGCGTCGAGGATCTTGTCGAACACGAGGTACGACTCGGCCGAGGTCTGGCCGCCGAGGGCGAACGCCTCGTCGGCGAGCTTCACGAAGGGAGCGTCGGCATCGGGCTCGGCGTACACCGCGACGCTGGTGATCCCCGCGTCCTTGGCAGCCCGGATCACGCGGACCGCGATCTCGCCGCGGTTAGCTACGAGTACCTTCGTGATCCGTGCGCTGGCATGGCTGGGCACTGAGCCTCCTGTGTGCAATCTTTGGTCGCTTCGGGGGACGGGTCGCCGTGTAGGCCCCGTGCCCGGTATCGACAACTTTCGTCTCGGGCGAGTGTAGGCAGTGTGCCAATTCGGCCCGAACTCGGCTAGCCCTACTGTCGAGTAGGTCGCAGGTCACACTACGCGGCGCCCTGTGATGTGAACATGTTTCAATTGATTCGGTTCGGAATACCCGGCTCGGCGCCCTGCGCGATCGGCAGCCGCACCGAATTGCCCCACTCGATCCACGAGCCGTCGTAATTGCGCACCGACCTGCGGCCGAGCAGAAATGTCAGGACGAACCAGGTGTGGCTGGAGCGTTCGCCGACCCGGCTGTAGACCACCAGGTCCTCGGCGGGCAGCGCGCCGTAGACCTCGTCGAGTTCGGCCCTTGACCGGAAACGCCCGTCGCTGGTGCAGGCCTGCGTCCACGGAATGTTCACCGCGGTCGGCACGTGCCCGCCGCGCAGTGTGGCGTACTCCTGGTTCAGCGGCTTGTCCTCGAGCTCGCCCGAGTACTCCTGCTCCGAACGCACGTCGACCAGGGGGCCGCCGAGCCGGGCCAGCACCTCGTCGCGGAACGCGCGCGCCACCGTGTCGTCGCGTTTGACGTCGGGGTAGTCGCTGGGTGACGGGTAGGGCAGATCGAAGGTGGTGTCGCGTTCCTCGGAGATCCAGGCATCGCGGCCGCCGTCGAGCAGGCGCACGTCCTCGTGCCCGAAAAGGGTGAAGAGCCAGGCGGTATGCGCTGCCTGGGCATTGCCGCGATCGCCGTAGATCACCACGGTGTCCTCGCGCTGGATACCCTTGGCGCGCATCAGTTCGGTGAAGCGGCGGCCGTCGACGTAGTCGCGGGTCACCGGGTCGCTCAGGTCGCCACGCCAATCGATTTTGACCGCACCGGGGACATGGCCGATGTCATAGAGCAGGATGTCATCGTTCGACTCGATGATCTTCACACCGGGCATCCCGATGTTTGCGGACAACCATTCTGTGGTTACCAATCGATGCGGGACTGCGTAGGAACCGAAGGCGGGGTGCGGATCCGGGGCGACGGTCACGGTGTGGTCCTTCACGCGAGAGTATGGGCGGGTGCGACAGTGTGCTGAGGTCGCAGCCGATGGTATGTCTGTGTCGGCACATCACGAATCGACACAATGGTCGAATAAAGCGCAGAGCTGTCCGATAAAGTCTCTGGAGAGGAGGGGTGAGCTATGTCCGATTCTTGGCCGCGACGGCGACTGCTCGCGATCCTACGTGGCGCCACCGAGCCCCTCGACGCCCAGGAACTGGCCAGAATCACCGGACAGCATGTCACCACCGTCCGCTTCCATCTCGATGTGCTCACCCGCGAATCGCTGGTCCGCCAGTTCCAGCAGCCGCCGCGCGGTCGTGGGCGCCCGCGGATCGGCTATCGCGCCGTGCAGCGCTCGGTGGGATATCAGGAGCTGGCCCAGGTCCTCGCCGACCATCTCGGACCCGACCCGATCACCCGTTCCGCCGCCGCCGTCGCCGCGGGCCGCGCCTGGGGGGCGCGCATGGACATCGGCACGCATCCGGTGGAGACGCTGGCCGATGCCAGGGACATCACCATGTCGCTGATGTCGGAGCTCGGGTTCGCGCCGGAGAAGGACCCGGTCGGGGAGACGTCCGAGCACGTGCAGATCAACCTCACCGCCTGCCCGCTGCGGGAACTGGCCCGCTCGCACGCCGAGGTGGTGTGCGGGGTGCACATGGGGCTCATGCGGGAAGTGCTGGAGCGCAACGGCGCCCGCGGCCGGGTCGACGTGCGCCTGCACCCGTTCGTCGAGCCGGAACTGTGCACGGCCAGGCTGGAACTGACGCTGGGCGCGGAGAACTCCGCGCAGGCATCCGGAGCGCCCGCTACCGCGGAACAGCCGGTGATCGCGCCGTCAGGCCCGCGAATCCCGCCACAGCTGCGTGACACCGACGCCGACGTCTTCGAGCAGCCTGCGCAACAGCGGTAGCCCGATCCCGATGACACTGGACGGGTCGCCCTCGATCCGGTCGACGAACCAGCCGCCGAGCCCGTCCAACGTGAAAGCGCCCGCGACCTGCAGTGGTTCGCCGGAGGCGATGTAGGCGTCGAGCTCGTCCGGACCGGGTTTCGCGAAGTGCACGGTGGTGCTGCTGCACTCCTCGGACTCGGCGACGATCTTCCCGTCGCGCAGCCGCAGCACGCAATGTCCGGTGATCAGATCGGCGCTGCGGCCCGCCATCCCCGCCCAGCGGGCGCGGGCCACCTCGGGCGTGTGCGGTTTGCCTTGCAGCTGCCCGTCGACGAGCAGCATCGAATCGCAGCCGACGACGACACAGTCGGCGGCGAATTCGGGAATCGACGCGGCGACGTCGACGGCCTTGGCGCGAGCCAGGGCGATGACGACGTCGGGCGAGGAGGTATCAGAGGGTAGCGCGGCCGACACCGCGTCCTCGTCCACGCCGGAGACGCGCACGACGGGGTCGATACCCGCCGTGCGCAGGATCCCCAGACGGGCGGGAGACGCGGAGGCCAAGACCAGCCGGGTCACCCGGATCAGCGCAGGTGCGACAGCATCGGGTACGCGTACGGCGAGAACGGGGACGTACCCCGGTGCAGCAGCGTCGCTTTGCCCCAGCTGTCGGAGGGACCGTTCGCGCTGCCGGCGGGGGCGCTCGCGGCCGCCGCGCTCAGCACGGCGACCAGGGCCGCGATATCCGCATCGGTCGGCGAACCCTTGATGATGCGGAACATCGGCTCACCGAGGCTCTCCGCGGGCTCGTCGGCAACCGCGCTCACAGACAGTTCGACCTCGTCGACGAGTGGTTCGACGGCGAGCTCCAGCTCGGCGGCGGTCAGCACGTCTTCTTCTGCCACAGTTGTCACAGTGCCAGATCCTTCCTGCCTCGTCCGGGAGATCTCGCCCGGTGCGAAGCTTGGGTACTTCGATGTCTTACAGCGCGGTTGACGCGATCATTCCCGGTAGGGACGCGACGATCAATAGTTGCGTCATAGCAACCAGTGTGCGCGGCCTACCGGGGATATCGCTCGATCAGAGCGGAATGTTGCCGTGTTTCTTCGGCGGCAGGGTCACCATCTTGCGCTCGAGCAGTCGCAGCGCCGACACGATCTGGCCGCGCGTGTGCGACGGCGGGATGACCGCGTCGACGTAGCCGCGCTCGGCCGCCACGTACGGGTTCACGAGGGTGTCCTCGTACTCGTTCTGCAGCTCGAGGCGCAGAGCGTCCACATCGGCGCCGTTCTTGGCGGCCTCGGACAGCTGCTTGCGGTAGACGAATCCGACGGCGCCGGAGGCACCCATGACGGCGATCTGGGCGGTCGGCCACGCCAGGTTCACATCGGCACCCATGTGCTTGGAACCCATGACGTCGTAGGCGCCGCCGTAGGCCTTGCGGGTGATGATCGTGATCTTGCCCACAGTGGCCTCACCGTAGGCGTAGAGCAGCTTCGCGCCGCGGCGGATGATGCCGTTGTACTCCTGGCCGGTGCCGGGGAGGAAGCCGGGCACGTCGACCAGGGTGATGATCGGGACGTTGAAGGCGTCGCAGGTGCGCACGAAGCGCGCGGCCTTCTCCGAGGCGTCGATGTCGAGGCAGCCGGCGAACTGGGTGGGCTGGTTGGCGACGATGCCGACGCTGCGGCCGTCGACGCGACCGAAACCGCAGATGATGTTCATCGCGCGCTCGGCCTGCACCTCGAGGAACTCGTCGTCGTCGAGCAGACGGCGGATGACCTCGTGCATGTCGTAGGGCTGGTTCGGCGAGTCCGGGATGATCGTGTCGAGCTCGATGTCCTCGTCGGTGAGCGAGTCCTCGATCGCGCCGTTGATCGGATCGGTCGGCGCGTGCCGCGGCGCCTCGGCGCGGTTGTTGCTCGGCAGATAACCCAGCAGGTCCTTGACGTAGTCGAGGGCGTCCTGCTCGCCGGAGGCCACGTAGTGGGCGACGCCGGACTTGGTCATGTGGGTGTGCGCGCCACCCAGGTCCTCCATGGTGACCTCTTCACCGGTGACGGTCTTGATCACGTCGGGGCCGGTGACGAACATCTGCGAGGTCTGGTCGACCATCACCACGAAGTCGGTGAGCGCGGGGGAGTACACGTGGCCACCGGCGGCGGGGCCCATGATCAGCGAGATCTGCGGGATCACGCCGGAGGCCTGCACGTTGCGGTGGAAGATCTCGCCGTAGAGACCGAGGGAGACGACGCCCTCCTGGATGCGCGCGCCTGCGCCCTCGTTGATACCGACCAGCGGACGGCCGGTCTTGAGTGCCAGGTCCATCACCTTGACGATCTTCTCGCCGTAGACCTCGCCGAGCGAGCCACCGAAGACGGTGACGTCCTGGGAGAAGATACAGACGTCGCGGCCGTCGATGGTGCCGTAGCCGGTGACGACGCCGTCGCCGAGCGGGCGGTTGTTCTCCAGGCCGAAGTTCACGCTGCGATGCTTGGCGAGGGCGTCGAGCTCGACGAAGGAGCCTTCGTCGAGCAGGGCGAGGATGCGCTCACGCGCGGTCATCTTGCCCTTGGCGTGCACCTTGTCGACCGCGGCCTCACCCATCGGGTGTTGCGCTTCTTCCAGCCGATTCCGCAGGTCAGCCAGCTTCCCGGCGGTGGTGTGGATATCGGGGGCGCCCGCCGATTCCGATGCGGGCTGCTGCTGGACACTCGTCATGGGTTGCGAGTGTAACGAGTGACACCTCGTCGCACTACGGCAGTCTCGCCTACCGGCCAGTAGAGAAACCCCAGCTAGGTGCGTCCCACCAGGGCATCCGTCTCGCCGAGTAGCCTGCCGGGAATGAACAGGGCACCCATCGATGCGCAGCGTCTCGACAGCTCCTCGCCCGGCGGGCCGCTGTCGTTCTACGAGCGGATCGACGTCGTCGAGTCGACCGGATCGACCAATGCCGACCTCGTCGCCAGGGCCGCCGATTCGACCGCCGACCGCCAGGCGTTGCTCGCCGAGGAACAGGTCAGCGGCCGCGGCAGGCACGCCCGCACGTGGGTGAGCCCGCCGCGCGCGCAGATCTCGCTGTCGATCCTGGTGCGGCTGCCCGACATCGACCCGACCACGCTCGGCTGGCTGCCGTTGCTCACCGGTGTCGCGGTGGTCGACGCGCTGCGCCGCGCGACCGGCGCCGACGCGGAACTGAAGTGGCCCAACGACGTTCTGCTCGGCGGCCGCAAGCTCGCCGGCATCCTGGCCGAGGTCGCCGCGACCGGTGCCGCGCCCGCCGTGGTGGTCGGCATCGGCCTCAACGTCGATCTCGACGAGTCCGAACTGCCTGTCCCGCACGCGACTTCGCTGACGCTGGCCGGTATCGACACCGACCGCACCGGGCTGGTCGCCGCGATCCTGACCGAGTTCGCCGCCCGGTTCAGCGCCTGGCAGCGGGCGGGCTGGGCGACGACCGAGATCGCGGCCGCCTACCGCGAGCGCTGCGCGACGATCGGCGTCGAGGTGCGGGCCGAACTGCCCGGTGGCCAGGTGCTCACCGGTGCCGCGAGCGGCATCGACGACACCGGCAGGCTGCTCATCGGCGACCGCGCTGTCTCGGCGGGCGATGTGTCCCACCTGCGCGGACAGTATTGACGGCGGCTGGAGCCGCGGGCTCGCGGCCCACGGCGGCCCACCAGCTCAGACACAGCGCCTGACCGGCGGGCCGGGTCGCGAACGGCCCTCCCTGCGGGTCGGGGTTCAGCGGGCGGCAACCCCCGCGTTGCGCTCGGCGACCTCACGTTCGCGCGCCAGCAGCCGATCGCGCTGCTCCTCGAACTTGAGCACGTCCTTCTCCAGCTTGTCCAGGAACCGCGCGAGCTCGTCGCGTGCCACCTCGCCCGCCGGCCCGAAGTCGTTGCGGTCGAAGACGTTCCACTGCTTGAGCACCGGCAGCACCACCTCGTCGAGATGCTGGCGCAGGTCGTAGATGCCGTGCTTGGCCATCAGCACGCCGTTGCGCCGCCAGTTCGGCATGCCGGCGCCGGGCATCTGGAAGCTGGTGAGCACCTTGGTGATCGCGGGCATCGCCTGATCGGGGACCAGGTCCAGCGCCGCCGCGCACAGGTTGCGGTAGAAGATCATGTGCAGGTTCTCGTCGGTGGCGACGCGGGCAAGCATGCGGTCGGCGACCGGGTCGTCGCAGACGCGACCGGTGTTGCGATGACTGACCCGGGTGGCCAGCTCCTGGAACGTCACATACGCGACATTGACCAGGAATCCGCCCCAGTTCGCCGGCGCGTGCGCGCCCTGGGTCATGTGGATCATCCTGGCCTCTTCCAGGGCGACCGGGTCGACGCCGCGGGTGACCACCAGGTAGTCACGGATCACGATGCCGTGGCGGTTCTCCTCGGCGGTCCAGCGACCGACCCAGGTGCCCCAGGCGCCGTCCTGGGAGAAGTTCTCGGCGATCTCGCGGTGGTAGGAGGGCAGATTGTCCTCCGTGAGCAGATTGGTGATCATCGCCGCCTTGGCGACGTCGGTGAGCCTGGATTGTCCTGGTTCCCAATCGATTCCGCCCATGGCGGCGAAATTGCGGCCCTCGTCCCACGGGACGTAATCGTGCGGATTCCAGTCCTTGGCGATGGAAAGGTGCCGGTTGAGATTCTGTTCGGCCACCGGCTCGAGGGCGGTGAGGATTTCGAGCTGAGTCAGAGCTTTGGTCACGCGTGCCTCCACTGTCGGGTGTCGAGCAAGGGAGAATTGGGCAAAACCTGGCATCTAGCGTGGAATCCACAGTATCGCCTCGGCCGTGGCATCGGGAAATGCGGCCTCGCAACGGGGTATCGTTCGGCCATGGGGTACCCGGAGGACGTTCTCGCGCCCGACGAACAATTGATCCTGCATCGTCACCCGCACTGGAAGATGCTGGTGTGGCCGGTCGTCACGCTGATCGGCGGCACCGCGATCGCCGGCTTCCTCGGCGGGCTCGCCTGGCGCAACACCGAGGGGTCGGTGCGCACGGTGCTGCTGCTGCTCATCGGGCTGATCTGGTTCGGGCTCATCCTGTGGCGCTGTGTCGGCAAGGTGATCAGCTGGAAGTCCACGCATTTCATCATCACCGACCGGCGCGTGCTGGTGCGCCAGGGCGTGATCACCCACACCGGCATCGACATCCCGCTCAGCCGCATCTCCAGCGTGCAGTTCGAACACGGTGTGTTCGACCGGGTGCTGGGGACCGGCACGCTGATCATCGGCTCGTCGTCGGAGGAACCGCTCGAATACGACGACATCCCGCAGGTGCAGCAGGTGCACGCGCTGCTCTACCACGAGGTCTTCGAGGCGGGCAGCAGCCGTCGTGACCAGTCGTGGGGCGGTTATCGGTGAGCTGTCGGCCCACCGCGACCGAGATCCGTAATCTGAGCACATGACCGCCGTACTGCTCGCCGAAGACGATGAGGCGATCGCCGCCCCGCTCTCGCGCGCCCTCGGCCGCGAGGGTTACACCGTCACCGTCGAGCGGTTCGGCCCCGCGGTGTTGCGCCGCGCCCTCGAGGGCAATCACGACCTGCTGATCCTCGATCTCGGCCTGCCCGGCATGGACGGGCTCGAGGTGTGCAGGCAGGTCAGGGCCAGCGGCGCCGATCTGGCGGTGCTGATGCTCACCGCGCGCACCGACGAGGTCGACTTCGTCGTCGGTCTCGACGCAGGCGCCGACGACTACGTCGGCAAGCCGTTCCGGCTGGCCGAGCTGCTGGCCCGGGTGCGAGCCCTGCTGCGGCGCAGCGGAATCGGTGACGACGCGGTGGAGGTCGGCGGGATCCGGCTAGAGCCGGCGGCCCGGCGTGTGCTGGTCAACGGGGCCGAGGTGAACCTGGCCAACAAGGAGTACGAGCTGCTCAAGGTGCTCATCGATCGGGCCGGTCAGGTGGTGGCGCGCGAGACCATCCTGCGTGAGGTGTGGGGCGACGCGGATCTGCGCGGCTCCAAGACCCTCGACATGCACATGTCCTGGTTGCGCCGCAAGATCGGGGACGAGGGGCCGATGGCGGAGCGGCGCATCGTCACGGTGCGCGGTGTCGGGTTCCGGCTCAACACCGACGGCCCGTCGGTCAGAGGCTGACCGGGGCAGTGCGCCGCCGCATCCTGCGCTCGATCCTGACCGTGCTGACCATCACCACGGTGGTGCTCGGCGTGCCGCTGATCTACACCGCGTGGCTGTGGGTCGAGGACATCACCCGCAACGATCTGCAGAGCCGCCTGGAACGGGTCGCCGCCGAGGTGATCGCCCAGGAACGCGTCGACGGGACCGTGCCCGACGGCCTCGACGTGCGCGCCATGCGGGCCCTGGTGCCCGAGGGCGGCAAGCTGACGGTCGTCTACCCGGCGCCGCACGACAATGCCGCGCGCACCGATATCGGCGTCGAGTACGTCGAGGACCCGCTGGTCGAATCGCTGTCGATGGGGACATCGGGTTCGCTGCGGCTCGAGGTGCCCGCCGGGCCGATGCACTCCCGGCAGGAGCAGGCGGTGGCCGCGGTCGCGCTGGCCGTGCTCGCTTCGCTCGGCGCCGCGTTCTCGGTCGCGGTGGTGACCGCGCGCCGGGTCGCCGATCCGCTGCGTGACGTGGCCGCCCGCGCCGCCCGGCTGGCGATGGGCGACTTCCGGCCCGACCCGCGCAGGCACGGCATCGCCGAACTCGACCGCGTCTCCGATGTGCTCGACTCGGCGACGGTCGAGATCGCGGGCCGCCTGCAACGCGAGCACGCGCTGGTCGCCGACGTCTCACATCAGCTGCGCAGTCGCCTGACCGCGGTGCGCCTGCGCCTGGACGAGCTGTCCACGCACGCCGATCCCGAGGTCGTGCACGAGGCCGAGGAGGCCATGGCTCAGGTCGACCGGCTCACCGAGGCCATCGACGACCTGGTCCGCGCCTCCCGCGACGAGGACGCCGCCGACCGCGATCCCGTTCCGGTGATGGCCGAACTGCGCGGCGTGATGGCCGAGTGGGCCCACCCCTTCACCGAGGAGGGCCGCGAACTGCGCCTGATCGGCGACGAGTCCCTGCGCGCCCCCATCACCGGGTCGCGGCTGCGCGAGGCCGTGACGGTGCTGGTCGACAATGCCCTGATGCACGGCGGCGGAACCTGCACGGTGTCGGTGCGCACGGTGCCGACGATGAGCTCACGCGATCCGCTGATCTGCGTGGAGGTGGCCGACGAGGGGGAGGGCATCCGCGACGAGCTCGCGCCGCACATCTTCGACCGTGGGTTCTCGGCGGGCGGGTCGACCGGTGTCGGCTTGGCCCTGGCACGTGCCCTGGTGGAAGCCGACGGTGGCCGTCTGGAGCTCCAGCGTCGCAGGCCCGCCCTGTTCGCGGTGTTCCTCGGCTCGAAGGTCAACCGGCCGCCGAACGCGACGCTGACCGAGCCGCGCTGATACTTCAGCTTTGGCCGAGGGGTTCCTGTTCCTCTTCGATCAGGTCCTCGAGCTCGGCGACGATCTCGTTCATCTCGTCGGGGAACACCCAGCGGCGCATCGCCCAGAACCGGAACGCCATCTGCAGCAGGTTGCCGATGATGAACGCGCTGACGAAGTCGGCGACGTTCTCGGTCAGGAAGCTCACGTTCGGCTGCCGCAGATCGAACACGTAGCTCGAGATCCACAGCGGGATATTGCTCAGGATCACGCCGACGCCGCTGACACCGAAGAACAGCAACGCCTCGTGATGCTTCTCTCGTCCGCCGCGATTCTTGAACGACCATTCGCGGTTGAGAATGTAGGAGGCGATCACCGCGACCACGCCGGAAATGATCTTGGCGGTGACCGGTTTCTCGGCCAGCACCGTCCATTTCAGGAGGTAGAACAGGCCGCTGTCGATCACGAACGTCGTTGCGCCGACGATGGCGAACTTGATCAGCTCTTTATGCCGGAACGCTAGCTCGCGCAGGCGCGGGGGAAGGACGCTGACCACGTCGTCGACGATTGACACGAGTTCCGAGTGTACCGGTCGCAAAGATTCGCTTTCGACATGACAACATTGCACGACGTGAGTGCACGTTCGTTCGATCCGTCTGCCATGCCCACCGTCACGATGGTCGGTGGTGGCCAGCTCGCGCGTATGACACACCAGGCCGCGGTCGCCCTCGGCCAGCGTCTGCGGGTGCTGGCCGAGCGTCCCGACGACCCCGCCGCGCAGGTCACCCCTGACGTGGTGCTGGGCAGCCACGACGACCTGTCCGCGCTACGTCGCGCGGCGAACGGGTCGCACGCGCTGACCTTCGACCACGAGCACGTGCCGACGGCACACCTCGAGGTCCTGGTCGCCGAGGGCGTGAACGTGGCGCCGCCGCCGCAGGCGCTGATCTTCGCCCAGGACAAGCTCGCCATGCGCACCAAGCTGTCCGCGCTAGGGCTGCCGGTGCCCGCGTTCGTCGAGGTCACCGCGCCCGCCGACGCGATCGCCTTCGGTGACGAGCACGGCTGGCCGTTCGTCCTCAAGGCGGTCCGCGGCGGGTACGACGGCCGTGGCGTGTGGATGCCCGCCGACGCGGCCGAGGCCGAGCGGCTCGTCACCGACCAGCTCGCGCACGGTGTGCAGCTGCTCGCCGAGGCGAAGGTCGACCTGAAGCGCGAGCTGTCGGCGATGGTGGCGCGCTCGCCGTTCGGTCAGGCCGCGACCTGGCCGGTGGTGGAGACCGTGCAGCGCAACGGTCAGTGCGCGGTGGTCATCGCGCCCGCACCCGACCTGTCCGAGGAGCTGGGCGCGCGCGCCGAGACGATGGCGCTGGAACTGGCCGCCGGGCTGGGCGTCGTCGGCGTGATGGCGGTCGAGCTGTTCGAGACCAACGACGGCGAGGTGCTGGTCAACGAGCTCGCCATGCGCCCGCACAACTCCGGGCACTGGGGCATGGACGGCGCCCGCACCGGTCAGTTCGAGCAGCACCTGCGTGCCGTCCTCGACTACCCGCTCGGCGACACAAGCCCGCTGGCGCCGGTGACGGTGATGGCCAACATCCTCGGCGCGGCCGAGGCGCCCGAGATGTCGATGGACGAGCGGCTGCACCACCTGTTCGCCCGCCTGCCGCAGGCGAAGGTCCACCTCTACGGCAAGGGCGAGCGGCCCGACCGCAAGATCGGGCACATCAACATCCTCGGCGACGATGTCACCGAGGTACGGGAGCAGGCCGAACGCGCGGCGCACTGGATGTCGCACGCCGTCTGGACCGACGGCTGGGATCCGCACAACGGAGCCTGAAGACCGACCACCTCATCGTGACCACCGCGTTTTCGGCCGCCTCGCATCCGAGGGGCGAGACGGAACGCCGAAGGCGCAGTATCGCCC
>NZ_JBHXAY010000147.1:0-13459 GCF_042728775.1 Nocardia sp. NPDC060259 | reverse complement strand
TGCTTGCTCCTTCGTCGCCTACGCACCGGCACCTGACCGGCGGGACGGCCGCGAACCGCCGCTGCGCGGCGGACCCTCCCCGAGGTCGGGTCGTGGTGGTCGGGTTTCAGGCCAGGGCGGCGAGGGCCTGCTTGACCTGGGACAGCGACGGGTTGGTCGCGGTCGAGCCGTCGCGGAACTTGATCGTCGGGACGACGTGGTTGCCGTTGTTGACGCTGCCGACGAATTCGGCCGAAGCGGGGTCGTCCTCGATGTCGATCACCGTGTAGGTGATGCCCGCCTCGTCGAGCTGGGTCTTGAGGCGACGGCAGTAGCCGCACCAGGTGGTCGAGTACATCGTCAGATCAGTGGTTGCGTCAGTCACGGGATGTGCAACGTCGCGGGAGCCCGTGGTGTTCCGGGCCGCCCTGTGCGGGCACCGGCGCGCCGTAATCCGAGGTACGGCGGCCATCGGGTCCGCTTGTCGGCGGGCGCTGTCATGATGGTGCCCGTGCCAGCACTCGATCTCACCGCCCTCGACCCGGAACAGGCCGCCGCGGTGCGGGCGCCGCGAGGACCGGTGTGCGTACTCGCCGGCGCGGGCACCGGCAAGACCAGGACCATCACCCATCGGATCGCGCACCTCATCGCGGGCGGACACGTGAAGGCCGACCAGGTGCTCGCCGTGACGTTCACCGCCAGGGCGGCGGGGGAGATGCGCAACCGGCTGCGCACGATGGGACTCGGTGGCGAGGCAGGGCAGGTCCAGGCCCGCACCTTCCACGCCGCGGCGCTGCGGCAGCTGCGGTACTTCTGGCCGCAGGTCGTCGGTGACGTGCCGTGGCGGTTGCTCGACAGCAAGTTCCCGGTGGTCTCCCAGGCCGCGCACCGTGCCGGGCTCGGCACGTCCACCGAACTGATCCGCGACCTGCTCAGCGAGATCGAATGGGCCAAGGCGTCGCTGATCGCGCCCGAGGACTACCCCGCCGCCGCGGCACGGCACCACCGCGACGCGCCGGTCGAGGTCACCAGGGTCGCCCAGGTCTACGCGGGCTACGAGTCGATGAAGACCTCCGCCGACGGCCTGCTGCTCGACTTCGACGATCTGCTGCTGCACACCGCGGCCGCGCTCGAGGACTATCCGGCCGTCGCCGACGAGTTCCGCGGCCGCTATCGCAGCTTCGTCGTCGACGAGTACCAGGACGTCACCCCGCTGCAGCAGCGGGTACTCGACGCGTGGCTGGGCGAACGCGACGATCTCACCGTCGTCGGCGACGCCAACCAGACCATCTACTCCTTCACCGGCGCCACCCCGAACTACCTGCTCGACTTCTCCCGCCGCTTTCCCGACGCCACCGTCATCCGGCTCGAACGCGACTACCGGTCGACCCCGCAGGTGGTGTCGCTGGCCAACCGGGTGATCGGCGCGGCCCGCGGCCGCATCGCCGGGACCAGGCTCGCGCTGATCGGACAGCGCCCCGACGGGCCGGAACCCGAGTTCGCCGAATACCCCGACGTGCCCGCCGAGGCCGCGGCCGTGGCGGGCCGGATCAAGAAGCTGATCGCCGCGGGCACACCCGCCGCCGAGATCGCCGTGCTCTACCGGATCAACGCCCAGTCCGAACCGTTCGAACAGGCGCTCAACGCCCGCGACATCCCGTTCCAGGTGCGCGGTGGCGAAGGGTTCTTCCAGCGGCAGGAAGTACGCCAGGCGGTGCAGGCGCTGCGCCAGACCGACGCCCGCGACGACCTGCCCGACGAGGCGCGCAGCGGCGCGGAACTGATCACACTGGTCCGGGCCGCGCTCGCCCCGGTCGGGCTCACCGCCGAGGAGCCTGCCGGCGCGCAGGCCAAGGAACGCTGGTCCTCGTTGCTGGCACTGGTGCAGCTCACCGAGGAGCTGGTCGGCCACGACGAGGAGATCGACCTCACCGGGCTGCTGCGCGAACTCGCGACCCGTGCCGAGGCCAAGCATCCGCCGACCGTCGACGGCGTCACCCTGGCCTCGCTGCACGCCGCCAAGGGCCTGGAGTGGGATGCCGTGTTCCTGGTCGGTGTCGCCGACGGCACCCTGCCGATCCAGCACGTTCTCGGTGACGACGGCAGTCCGTCCGATCAGGCGGCGCTGGAAGAGGAACGCAGGCTGCTCTACGTCGGCGTCACCAGGGCGCGCGAGCATCTCGCCGTGTCCTGGGCGCTGGCCCGCGCCGAGGGCGGCAGACGGGTGCGCAGGCGGTCGCGGTTCCTCAACGGGCTGGTGCCCGACGACTCGCCGGCGTCGCGAATCGCCGCGACCGCGACCGGCCCGAAGGACACCGACGGCAAGCGCCCGCTGTGCCGGGTCTGCGCGAAGCCGCTGATCGGCACCTACGCCACCATGCTCGGCCGGTGCCGTCGCTGCCCGGCCGAGCTCGACCCGCAGCTACTCGAGGCGCTGCGGGAATGGCGGGCGGAGAAGGCCGAGGTCCTGCGGGTGCGCGACTTCGTCGTCTTCACCGACACCACGCTCACCGCTATCGCCGAGCAGCTGCCCGCCGACGACGCGGCACTGGCGTCGATCGCGGGTATCGGCGCGAAGAAGATCGAACAGTACGGCGCCGACGTGCTCGCGATCGTCGCCTCACGGATGCGGGCTACGACACAAAACCGCAGGTAGAAAATAGGTTGTTCGGTTCTCGATCATTGCCTATGGTGGAGAACACGCACCGAGGGTGACTTCGGCGCGAGTTTCTAATCAGCACACGAGTTCAGGAGGGAGGCAGTCAGATGAACAGCAACACCACGTTCGACGCGATGGGCAATCGCGTCCTGGTGAACGCATACATGGTGTCGGCCTCCCGGGGGGTCCTCGCTCTGCAGGGGACCGGTCTGTCCGGCGTCGATATCACCGCTGTGCCGATGACTGTCGTTCATCAGCACACCCCGATTCGTCTCCAGGACAAGCCCAGCGTGGGTTGGCAGCCGACGGCCATCGAGGCCCCGGCAGCACCGGCCGTCGATTTCGGATACGCACCCGAATTCGCCGGCGCAATCCGCCTCCGTGTCCACCCAGCGACCGTGCTCAGGTCTCGACAGAGATGTCGAACTAGGTAGGGAACTCCTCCCAGACCTCCTGGCCACGGATCGCGAGAAGCGAAATCCGTGGCCTTTTTCATTCGGCTCCTCAGCCGTTGGCACCGGGTTCGCACACCGAACGAACAACCGCTGCAAACGAGCTGAAGGAGAACGACGTGTTCACCGCCCAGGACTGGCCGCAGGCCACTACTGACGTGACATGCCGAACCGTGGCGTCCCTGCCCTGCCGGGCCGGAAACCCTGATCTGTGGTTCGCCGAGAGCCCGAACGACCTCGAGCAGGCCAAGCAACTGTGCGCGTCCTGCCCGATCCGCAAGGGCTGCCTCACCGCGGCCATCGACCGCGCCGAGCCGTGGGGTGTGTGGGGCGGTGAGATCTTCGACCAGGGTGTCGTGATCGCCCGCAAGCGCCCGCGCGGCCGCCCGCGCAAGGTCGCGATCCCGGCATGAACCCCGGAATGGGGTTGTACCGCAAGCGAACCGCTCACCGAGTCCTGGTGAGCGGTTCGTTTTGCGTTGGGGGCCGGACTACGACGCGCGTTCGGCCCGGAAGCCGGGAACCCAGGTGCGGACCAGGTTCATGAAGCCGAGTTCGGCGTCGAGCTGGGCCAGGATGCCGACCGAGCCACCGAGGACCCGGAAGATCATCAGGTACTCGGCCGGGAGTTGCAGTGCGCGTGCGGTTTTCATCTCGGGGCTGGAGAACTCCGAGGCCTTGCCCGCGGCGCGCTGCAGCCAGGCGCGGGTGAAGTGGAAGGTGTCGGTGCGGATCGGGTCGCTGAACGGGCGCAGGTACGCCTCGATCTCCTCGTGGGTGACCGTGCGGCCGGGGATCACCCAGCCGTGCTCGTAGAGCAGCTCGGTGAGCGCGGCGTGGTCCTCGGCGACAGCGAGGGCGAGCATCCGGCCGAGGATCTCGGGAAAGCCGTCGGGCATCGGCGCGCAGGCGCCGAAGTCGAGCACCGCCAGCCTGCCGTCGGCCAGTACGAGGAAATTACCGGGGTGCGGGTCGCCGTGCAGCAGGCCTGCCAGTTCGGGCGAGGAGAAGTGGAAGGTGCCCATCAGCTCGGCGATCCGATTGCGCTGTGCCCGTGTGCCTTCCGGATCGGCCGCGCCCGCCGCGATGAGCGCCGAGACCGGCGTGCCGTCGAGCCATTCGGTGACGATGACCTTCGGCGCGCCCGCCACCACCCGCGGGACCACGATCTGTGGATGCCCCTCGAACGCGGCGGCGAAGCGGCGCTGGTTGGCGGCCTCGGTGCGGTAGTCGAGTTCTTCCTCGGTGCGCTCGGTGATCTCGGCAAGCAGCGGCTTCACATCGGCGCCGGGAATCACCGACGAGAGCAGCCCGGTCATCCGCGACAGGGTCTTCAGATCGGCGCGCAGGGCCTCGTCGGCGCCGGGGTACTGCACCTTCACCGCGACGGGCCGCCCGTCCGACCACACGGCCCGATGAACCTGGCCGATGCTGGCCGAGGCGGCCGGGGTGTCGTCGAAGGACTGGAAACGGTCGCGCCATTTGGTGCCGAGCTGCTGGTCGAGCACCCGGTGGACGGTCTCGGCCGGCATCGGCGGGGCGGCGGCCTGCAGTTTGGTGAGCGCCTCGCGGTAGTGCTCGCCGAACTCCTCCGGGACGGCGGCCTCCATCACACTGAGTGCCTGCCCGAACTTCATCGCGCCGCCCTTGAGCTCACCGAGCACGGTGAACAACTGCTCGGCGGCCTTCTGGTTCAGTGTCGCGTTGATCTGCTGCTTGTCACCACCGACGAGCTTCTTGCCGAACCCGACGGCGGCTCGTCCGGCAATGCCGAGCGGTATCTTGGCCAACTTGGCGTTGCGGCTGGAACTGCGGCGCACGATCTCGGACACGCTACCCATCATGGCCGAACTTGCCCGCGGTGTGCCATGGGAATGCTCACACCAGCCGGTGTGGGTCCTCATCGGCCCGTGCCAGACCCGGTGGCGGCGACGGTCCTGCACCCGCAGTCCGGGTGCGGCAGCCAGGGCCGTCGCTGCACCTCATGGGTGTCCAGATCCAATTCGACGGTGGCGTCGAGGGTGCCTGGCCGTCGTCGCGGCGAGCACGCGACGATCGCCTCCAGCTCGCCCATGGCCAGCGCGGTCGTCGCCGCGATGCCGGCGGGGGAGGCGTGCCCGGTGCGGCCGAGCAGCTGCGCCGCCAGATGCGGCCAATCGGCGTCGAATCCGGTGCGGGTCAGGTCGGCGCAGCGCAGGCAGCTGGTCTCGCCGGGCAGCACGAGCGGGCCGACCACGCCGACGCCGTCGCGCACCCGTACCTGCAGGTGCGGTATCCGGCGCAGCACCAGGTCCACCGACAGGCGGGGATCGACCATCAGGGCGTCGGCGAGTACCACCAGATCGCTGCCTGCCCCGATCACGGCGTCGGGCCGGTACTCCCGCGACCGCACGGGACGAAAACCCATGCGCCGCAATCCGATCGCCACGGCATCGGAGAGCGGGCCGAGTCCGTGCACGGTGACGGCGCGGATGCGGCCCTGTTTGCGTTCGGGTTGCAGCAGCAGTCCGGCCCGCTCGATCGCGGCGAGCAGGGCGATGGTGCGGTCGGGCGTGATCCCGAATTCCCCTGCGCGCCAGATGATCTGTGGCCGCGACTGCAATCCGTCGAGCAGTCGCAGGAACGCGAGCACCGTGCCGGTGTCGAGTTCGGTGGTCTCGAGCAGCAGGGCGCGCTCGGGATCCCAGCCCAGTTGCACCGTGCCCGACGGGCGGACCAGCGTGGTGACCCTGGGGTGGAGCATCGGTCCGCGCAGTGGCGTCGTGGTCGTCATGTCCCGAGTATCGGCATCCGGTCACGGCACGCGGTGTGCCGAAAGCCTGGTTATCCACAGGCTTTCGGCGTGTCGCGGTCGTGATTTCCGTACTGTGGACAATTCGTGTTTCGCCGGTCGGCGCGGGGTTTTCGGACGCGTCTTCGGTGCGGAACCGTGTCGCGCCACCACGATCCGCAGATTTTTCGCGGACCGTGGTCGCGGTGCGGATCAGGGACGGTCGGTGCCGGTGTCCGGGTCGGTGTCGGGATCGGACTTGCCGCGCTCGGCCTCGTCGCGTTCCCGCGCCTCGGTCTCGGCGAGCTGGGCCAGCGGGTCGTCGAAAGCGCCGGTGCCGCCGCCGATCACCGAGTCGATGAAGCCGGCGGGCGAGTCCAGATCGCTGGAATCGGGCAGCAGGTCGGGGTGCGCCCACACACCGTCGCGGCGCTCCATGCCCGCGTCGGTGGTCAGCCGGCGCCACAGCGCCGACGCCTCGCGGACCTTGCGCGGGCGCAGTTCCAGACCGACCAGGGTGGCGAAGGTCTGCTCGGCGGGCCCGCCGCTGGCGCGACGGCGGCGCAGCGTCTCCGACAGCGCGCCTGCGCCAGGCAATCGCTCACCGACGGCGTCGGTGACGACCACGTCGACCCAGCCCTCGATCAACGCGAGCAGGGTCTCCAGGCGCTCGAGCGCCTGCTTCTGCTCGGGGGTGGTCTGCGGTTCGAACGTGCCCTGGGCGAGCAGTTCCTCGAGCTTGGACGGGTCGCTCAGCGACATCGGGTCGATGTTCTGGGCGGCTTCCTCCAGCGAGGAGAAGTCCATCTTGATGCCGCGCGCGTAGCCCTCGACCGCGCCGAGCACCTGCTGACGCAGCCACGGCACGTGCGCGAACAGCCGCTGGTGGGCGGCCTCCCTGGCCGCCAGGAACACCATGATCTCGCTCTCGGGCTGCTCGAGCCCCGCGCTGAACGCCGAGATCGCGGTCGGCAGCAGCGCCGCGGTGCCGGCCGGGCCGAGCGGCAGACCGATATCGGTGGAGGTCAGCACCTCCTTGGCCAGCTGGCCGAGTGCCTGACCGAGCTGGGAACCGAACGCCAGCCCGCCCATCTGGCCGAGCATGCCGACCATCGGCCCGGCGAACTGCTTGGCCTCCTCCGGCAGCTGCGCGGTCCACATGCCCGAGATCTGCTCGGCCACCGGATCGCACAGGCGCTTCCAGGTGGGCAGGGTCTCTTCGATCCAGTCGTTGGCCGTCCAGGCGACCGTCTTCGACGCGCCGGCGGGCAGCATGGTGGCGCCGTCGAGCCACAGCTCGGCCAGGTGTGCCGCGTCGGCCACCGCGGAGGTCGTCTTCGCCGCGATCGGCGCGACGGAGGCGCCCAGCTGCTGGCGGGCCAGTCGCTTGGCCACGTCGTAGTTGACCGGGCCGGACTGCGCGCCGCCAGGTCCCGTCGCCTGGCCCATGCCGCTGAGCATCTGTCCGAGCTGGGTCAGCATCTGACCCAGCTGCGACGGGTCGAAGCCGCCCGCGCCCGCCGCCCCGAACCCGAACGGATCGCTTCCGCCGGGACCGTTCGCCTCGTCGCGACGCTTGCCGGACTCGTCGTCGTCGCGGTTCGAGAAGCCGAAGGGGAGATCGCTCATACCTCTTACGTTACGCGGGGCCACTGGGCCCACGGTGTTCGCGCATCGCGAAATCGGGCGAGCAGCGCGCACGGCAAAAGCGTGCCACTACCGTCGGTCACGGCGGGTGATCACTACTGTGGTCGGAGTGAATCGTCGGATCCTCACCCTGATCGTGGCCCTGGTACCCGTGCTCGTGCTCGGAGTCGTCGGCAGCGTGGTCACCGTGCCGTTCGTCGCGCTCGGCCCCGGCCCGACCTTCGACACCCTCGGCAAGGTCGACGGAAAGCAGGTGGTCGACGTCACGGGCGCGCCGCTGGATCCGACGAGCGGGCAGCTCAACATGACGACGGTGTCGGTGCGCGACGGGCTCAACCTGTTCGAGGCGTTCGGGTTCTGGGCCAGCGGTGAGCACGGCCTGGTCCCGCGCGCCGAGGTGTACCCGCCGGGGGTCCCGCGCGAAGAGGTCGACAAGTCCAATCAGCAGGAATTCAAGGATTCCGAAAGCAATGCCGAGGTCGCGGCGCTGCACTTCCTGAACATGCCGACGGTGGTGCTGGTGCGCGGATTCGGCGAGGAGGGCCCGGCCAAGGACGTGCTGCAGGTGGGCGACGAGCTGCTCAGCATCGACGGCATCCCGATCACCGCCCCCAAGGATGTGATCGACATCGTCGGCACCAAGGGCCCCGGCACCACGATCACCGTCGTCTACCGGCGTGGCGACGCCGAGCAGACCACGCCGATCACCCTCGCCGCCCGCCCCGACGACGCGTCGAAGGGCTATCTCGGCATCACGCCCGGTGAGGGCGGCCGCCCGCCGCTGCAGGTCGAGTTCAACCTCGCCGACATCGGCGGCCCGTCGGCGGGACTGATGTTCAGCCTGGCGCTGATCGACAAGCTCTCGCCCGGTGAGCTCAACGGCGGCCGGTTCGTCGCGGGCACCGGCACCATCGATCAGGAAGGCAAGGTCGGCCCGATCGGTGGCATCCAGTACAAGATGATCGCCGCGCGCGAGGCAGGCGCCGAGACGTTCCTCGTCCCCGCCGACAACTGCAACGAGGCCCGCCAGCGCGCGCCGGAGGGCCTGCGGCTGGTGAAGGTCGACACCCTCGACAGCGCGGTGACCTCGCTGGCCGATATCGACGCGGGCCGCGAGGCCGTCAGCTGCGGCTGATCACTCCAGCGTGTGGTGCAGCGCCTCGACCAGTCCCGGCGCCAGGTTCGGGTAGGTGCGCAGGTCGAGATCGCCGAAGCCGTCGTCGTCCTCGGGCCGGATCTGCAGCAGGCACAGTGACGTGCCCTGACGCAGGACCCCGGCGATGAGCCGCGCGTCGCGCCTGCCCGGATGGGCGTGCGCGGCGGCGCGACCGGCCGCATCGGCGGCGTCGTCGTCGGCGAGCAGCGGGACGAGCGCCTCGTCGAGATCGCTCTCGGCGTCCGGCGGCAGCACCACGATCTCCTGGACAAGCACGCAGCCCTCGACGGCGGGCGGCCAGGTGGTGGTGGCGAGGAATTCGTCGAGTGCCATCGAGCCGCCGGTGATGTCGTCGGGGAAGGCTTCCTGCGCGATCGGGGTGAGCTCGCTGCCGTCGTCGAGCTGATCCTCGAGGTCGGGTTCGGCGGCGACCAGGTCGGCGGTCGGCACCAACGCGAACATCTGCGGCGGGTTTCCCCAGCCCTCGGCGTCGGCGAACTCGACGACCTCGCGCACACAACGGGCGAGGACGGCTTCGGCGTGCTGGTCATCGGTCACCCGCCCATCCAATCATTTTCGGCCCAGGCGCCTGCACGGTGTCCGATTTCCGTAGAGTGGGCGCCAACGGTCCGGTAACGGACCAACCGCAACATCGGACTGCGGTGTCTGCGCCGATCACCGGCGCCGGGCACCGCCGGACCCTGGAGAGTGGCACCGTGGGCATGCGGCCCCCCACCGGCTTACCTTCGTTGTCCCGACGCAGCCGAGTGCTGCTGGTGACAGCAGTCGTCCTCGCGGCGCTGTTGCTGCTCGGGCCCCGCCTCACCGACGCCTACACCAACTGGTTGTGGTTCGGCGAGGTCGGCTATCGCAGTGTCTACCTGGGCGTGCTGGTGACGCGGCTCGTCCTGTTCGCCGTGGTCGCGCTGTTCGTCGGCCTCGTCGTGTGGGGCGCGCTGCTGCTGGCCTACCGGTCGCGGCCGGTATTCGTGCCGGTCGCCGGTCCCAACGACCCGATCGCGCGCTATCGCACCACCGTGATGAGCAAGCTGAAGCTGTTCGGCGTCGGCATCCCGGTGCTGCTCGGTCTGCTGTCGGGCCTGGTGGCGCAGTCGAATTGGGCGACCGTGCAGATGTTCCTGCACGGCGGTGACTTCGGTCAGCAGGACCCGCAGTTCCATCTCGACGTCGGGTTCTACGCCTTCGACCTGCCGTTCTACCGGATGGTGCTGAACTGGCTGTTCGTCGCCGTGGTGATCGCGTTCTTCGCGAACCTGGTGACCCACTACGTGTTCGGCGGCCTGCGCCTGGCCGGGCGCGAGGGCACGCTGACCAGGGCCGCGCGCGTGCAGCTCGCCGTGCTCGCCGGAATCTTCGTGCTGCTCAAGGCCATCGCGTACTGGTTCGACCGCTACGACCTGCTGTCGAGCACCCGCAAGGAGCCGACGTTCGGCGGCCCGTCGTTCACCGATATCAACGCGGTGCTGCCCGCCAAGCTGATCCTGCTCTCGATCGCGGTGATCTGCGCGATCGCGTTCTTCGCCGGCATCGTGCTGCGCGATCTGCGGGTGCCCGCGATGGCCGCCGCGCTGCTGGTGCTCTCGTCGATCCTGGTCGGCGCGGTGTGGCCGATGGTGGTCGAGCAGTTCTCGGTGCGCCCGAACGCGGCCGACAAGGAGAGCCCGTACATCGAGCGCAACATCTTGGCCACGCGCCAGGCGTACGGGATCACCGACGACAAGGTCGAGTATCAGGACTACAAGGGAGAGAGCAAGAAGAACCCGCTGGAGGTGCCCGCCGACGCGGCGACCATCGGCAACGCCCGCCTGCTCGACCCGAACATCCTCTCGCCGACGTTCACCCAGCTCAAGCAGCTGAAGAACTTCTACGGCTTCCCCGAGTCGCTCGACATCGACCGCTACACCCTCAACGGCGACATGCAGGACTACATCGTCGCCGCGCGTGAGCTGCATCCGGAAGCCCTCTCGGGCAACCAGAAGGACTGGATCAACCAGCACACCGTCTACACCCACGGCAACGGCTTCGTCGCCGCGCCGGCCAACCGGGTGAACAAGCCGCAGTCCGACGCGCAGAGCGCGGCGGGCGGCAGCGATTCCGGCTATCCGCTGTTCATGGTGAGCGACCTGTTCACCAAGATCGACGACCAGCAGATCAAGGTCGACCAGCCGCGCATCTACTACGGCGAGCTGATCGCCCAGTCCGATCCCGACTACGCCATCGTCGGTGCCACCGACGGCCAGGCGCCGCGCGAGTACGACTCCGACCAGGCCTCCTACACCTACGAGGGCAGCGGCGGCGTGCCGATCGGCAACTGGTTCAACCGGCTGGCCTTCGCGGCCAAGTACGCCGAGCGCAACATCCTGTTCTCCTCGGCGATCAGCGACGATTCCAAGATCCTGTACAACCGTGGCCCGCGTGAGCGCGTGCAGAAGGTCGCGCCGTGGCTGACCACCGACGGCAACGCCTACCCGGCGGTCGTCGACGAGCGCATCGTCTGGATCGTCGACGCCTACACCACCCTCGACAAGTACCCCTACGCCCAGTCGACCTCGCTCGACGGCGCGGTCGAGGACAGCATCGACAAGAAGACCGGCCGGGTGATCCCGCGCAAGGAGGTCAGCTACATCCGTAACTCGGTGAAGGCGACCGTCGACGCCTACGACGGCACCGTCACCCTGTACGAGACCGACTCCACCGACCCGGTGCTCAAGGCCTGGCGCGGGGTGTTCCCGGACGCGGTGCAGCCGGAGAGCGAGATCTCCCCGGAACTGCGCTCGCACTTCCGCTACCCCGAGGACCTGTTCAAGGTCCAGCGCGACATGCTGACCAAGTACCACGTGGACAATCCGCGTGAGTTCTTCACCAACAACGCGTTCTGGTCGGTGCCCAATGATCCGACGATCGAGGGCGGCACGTTCAACCAGCCGCCGTACTACGTGCTGCTGGGCGACCCGAAGACCAACAAGCCGGTCTTCAGCCTGACCTCGGCGATGGTCGGCTACAACCGCGAGTTCCTGTCGGCCTACATCGCGGTGCGTTCGGACCCGGAGAACTACGGCAAGTTCACCGTGTTGCAGTTGCCGACCGACTCCCAGACCCAGGGCCCGCAGCAGACCCAGAACTCGATGACCACCGCTGACGCGGTGTCACGGGAGAAGACGCTGCTGTCGAACTCGAACAAGATCCGCTACGGCAATCTGCTCACCCTGCCGGTGGCCGACGGCGGCATCCTCTATGTGGAGCCGTTCTACAACGAACGCAATACCGGTTCGTCGACGTTCCCGCAGCTGCTGCGCGTGCTGGTCAGCTATCGCGACGAGGCGGGCAGCGTGAAGGTCGGCTACGCGGCGACGCTGGCCGAGGCGCTCAACCAGGTCATGCCGGGCGCGGGCTCGCTGGCGACGCCGTTCGGTGGTGACCCGGCGCTGAAGCCGAAACCGGGTGTGACGCCACCGGTCGAGCAGGGCACCACGCCGCCGGCGAATGGTACGACCCCGCCGCCGGGAACGACGACACCGCCGGGGTCCACCGGCCAGGAGGCCGCGGCCGCCGAGCTCAGCCGCAAGATCGAGGCGGTGCGCACGGCGATGCGGACGGGCAACTTCACCGATTTCGGTAAGGCGCTCGAGGAACTGGACGCCGCGGTGAAGGCGTACCAGGACGCGGGCGGCCGGTAGTCGTTCGGAACAGCAAGAAAGGCCCCGCCTGATGGCGGGGCCTTTCTTGTGCAGGGGGAACGGTGGATCAGCCGCCGATCGAGGCGATCAGCGGGGCGTTGGCGTCGAGCAGGCCCTGGTACTGACCCGCGACGCCGTACTGGTCGGCCAGGGCCTTGCCCGCGGCCGTGGCCTGGTCGACGGCGACCTGGATGTCGGTCTTGGCCTCGGCGGGCAGTTCGACCGGCAGGTCGACGGCGGGCTCCTCGACCACGGCGGGCTCGGGCTCCGAGACGCCGGCCTGCAGGTACTGACCGCAATGCGGCCATGCGCCGACGCCCTGGCTGGCGAGCACGTTCTCCGCGACGCGGATCTGCTCTTCCTTGCTGGCGTTGTGCGCCGAACCCTGGCCGCCGTTGGCAGCCCAGGTGCTCTGCGAGAACTGCAGGCCACCGTAGTAGCCGTTGCCGGTGTTGATACCCCAGTTGCCGCCGCTCTCGCACTGGGCGACGCCGTCCCAGTTGTGGTTCGCGGCGGAGGCGGTGCCGGTGGCCAGGCTGAACGGAACGGCAACCAGGGCGCCGGTGATGGCGGCGACGCCAAGGGCACGGGTGCGGAATTTCCGGGTCTCAGTCATGGGGGAGACGCTAACCAAGAAATCCATGACGATCACATCTTGATAACGGGACAATTCTGTGAATGAAACAGGTGTCTTTTCAGTGTTTACGCTGCATAGCGCTGGGGAATACGTAGATTCCGGTCAGTCTGTTATTGCACCGTTATGTGCGTGAGATCACGCCGAAATAGTGACTCCAGTCACTGGATTGTGGCGACTCGCGGCCGAGGTGGGGTGAAGGCTGTCATTCGATGACGCCCGTCACATCTCGGGCTTCCCCGCACCTCGGCCGACTGTCGAAGATCGCGTCCCGCACCCCGAAAACCGCCACTGACCGCACGATTTGGCATCCACGCTAACCCGTGTGTAATGTTGTATTCACCGACGCGGGGTGGAGCAGCTCGGTAGCTCGCTGGGCTCATAACCCAGAGGTCGCAGGTTCAAATCCTGTCCCCGCTACTAAGAAGTGGGCCCGGACCAAAATGTTAAGGGGCCCACAGTGT
>NZ_JBHXAY010000146.1:0-13641 GCF_042728775.1 Nocardia sp. NPDC060259 | reverse complement strand
CTGTATCGGTTTTCGGCGTGGGAATGGCACAAGCCGCTCCCGCCCCGGCTGCTCCGGCCGCCCCGGCTGCACCGGCCGCTCCGGCCGCTCCCGCCCCGGCTGCTCCGGGCGCTCCCGCTGCCCCGGCCGCCCCGGCCGCCCCGGCCGCCGACGCCGTCTCCATCGAAGTGACCGAGGATCTCATCGGCTGCGCCCTGGCTGCCGATGCGAGCGGTGAAACACTCGCGGAATTGCACGAGGGTTTCGGCGAGACCATCGAACTCACCGCGGTAGCTGAAGCCGAACTCACGGCGGGTGATTGTCTCTAGCCGTCACGTTTCGCGCAGGTAGGTCCGGCCACCGGAGCACGGTGGCCGGACCTATCCGTTTCACACGCGCTCGAGCACCGCCGAGGCGCCGATCCCGCCCGCGGCGCAGATGCCGAGCAGCGCGGTCTCTTTTCCGGTGCGCGCCAGCTCGTTGGCCATGGTCGTCACCATCCGGGCGCCGGTCGCACCGAAGGGGTGGCCGAGCGAGATCGACCCGCCGTGCACATTGAGCTTGTCGATGTCGACCGAGCCGACGGCCTCGTCCCGGTCGAGCCTGGCCTTGGCCCATTCCGGGCTCTCCAGCATGCGCAACACCGACAGGGTCTGCGCGGCGAACGCCTCGTGGATGTCGACGAGGTCGATATCGGCCAGCGTCATACCTGCCTTGTCGAGAGCACGCGGCATCGAGATGGCGGGGCCGAGGAGAACCTGGTCGGCCGGGTCGACGCTGACGAAGCTCCACGAACGGATCGCCGCCAGCGGCGTGAACCCCAGCGCCCGCGCCTTCTCCTCGCTCATCAGCAGCACCGCGGAGGCGCCGTCGGTGAGCGGGCTGGCATTGCCCGCGGTGACCGTGCCGCCCTTCGCGAACACCGGACTCAGGGTGGCGAGCTTGTCGACGCTGGTGTTCGCGCGGACCAGCCCGTCGGTGTCGATCCGCGTGCCCGACGGCGTCGTCACCGGCACGACCTCGTCGTCGAAACGGCCCGACGCGATGGCGGCCGCGGCACGATGGTGCGAGCGGGCGGCGAACTCGTCCTGCTCGGCGCGGCTGATGCCGTTGATCCTGGCCATCTTCTCCGCCGACTCGCCCATCACCTCACCGGTGGTGCGCTCGGAGATCTTCGGTTGGCGCGGCAGGATGTCGGTGAACGGCGCGAGTTGGCGGACCACGTCGAGGTAGTCCTTGGGCTTCGGTTTGCCCAGGGCCACCGGCGCTACCGCGTGCACGACATGCTGCGGGAGTTTGATCTCGGCATTGCTGGTGGAATCGCTGCCACCGGCGATCATGATGTCGTATTCGCCGCGTTCGATCGCCGCCGCCGCCGAGGTGACAGCCTGCAGTCCCGACGCGCACGCCCTGGTCACCGTGTAGCCCTCGCACCCGAAGTCCAGGTTCAGGTCGAGCGCCACCTCCCGCGCGATGTTCGGCGCGTGGCTCGGCAGGATGACCCCACCCCAGACGATGGACTGGATCTCGCCGGGCGCGATACCGGTGCGCTCGAGCAGACCCCGGACCGCCGCACCGGCGAGGGCGATGCTGTCGAGGCGGGTGAAGTCGGTGAACGCGCGCACGAACGGGGTGCGCGCGCCCCCGACGACGACGGCGCGGGTGCGTTTCTCGGCCATGTGAGTCCCTTCGGAAGTGTCCGCTGGGCCCACGGTATCCGATACCGTCGGTACTGGATATTGGTTCGGGGTAACCCGGGTCAGGCCGGTGTGATCTCGATGCCGATGGTGCCCGCCTTCCCGCGGCGCAGGTTGCTGGCGAGGATGACCAGCGGGCCGGTCAGCCAGTACTTGCGGCGCAGCCAGGAACGCACCTGCTCGGTCTCGGTGGCGTCGAGCAGCCGCGCGGTGCCGCCCGTGATGGCACCGTGTACCTTGCCGCGCGCGTCGCAGGGTTGCAGCGTCACCTCGGGATTGCGGCGGATCCGCTTCACCTTCCAGCTGTCGGTGACCGTCCAGACGAACAATTTGTCGTCGTTGGCGACGGCCCAGACGGGCGTGCCGACCGGTGAGCCGTCTTTGCGGAAGGTGGTGAGCAGCACGAAGTTCGCGGTCTGCAATTCGCCGAGACTGTTCGTCATGCCCGCAGCCTAGCCGCCGAACGAGGTATGGGCGTTCTCGCGAAAGTCTTCCTAACCTCGGATCCGGACGACTCACTCTCCGGAAGGGCTACCGATGACAGACACCGCAGTGCCGATGCTGTGGAGCGGCGACCTGCCGAGCACTCTCGACTTCTACCGGGCGCTCGGCTACACCGTCACCTACGAGCAGACCCGGCCCTATGTCTACGGCGCGGTCGAGGGACACGGGTGCGCGCTGCATTTCGCGGGCGCGCCGCCCGGGATCGAACTGCCCGCCGAGCATGTGGGGGCGCTGGTGATGGTCGACGACGTCGCCGCCCGCCACGCCGAGTACACGGCGGCGTTGCGCGCGCACTACGGGAAGATCCCGGCCAAGGGCTGTCCGCGGATCACCCGGTTCCGGCCGGGCCAGTCCCGGTTCTCCCTGGTCGATCCGGTCGGCAACACCCTGCTCGTGATTCAGCGCGACGAGCCGATGGAGCTCGAGTACGGCGGCTCGCGCGAGCTCGACGGTCTGGCGCGGGTGCTCGACAATGCCCGCATCCTGCGCGATTTCAAGAACGACGATCGGTCGGCGACCCGCGCCCTGGAAGCGGGTCTGCATCGTTTCGGTGCCACCGCGTCGTCTGTCGACCGGGTCCGCGCCTACGCGGCACTCGCCGAACTCGCCGTCGCGGGAGCGGACACCGATCGGCTCGCCCACTGGAAGGCCGAACTCGAGTCCGTCGAGCTCACCACGGAAGAGCACGCCGACCTATCCACCGACGCTACCGCCTCCGAGGTCCTCGCGACCTGGCTGAGCGCCACCACTCCCGGCTAGCGCGCCCCGGAGCCGGGCGGCGGTTAGGCTTCAGCCATGCACCGACGCTCCGGCCCGCAGGTGATCCGCTGTCTCGCAACCACTCTCGCCGCTGTCGCACTGTCCAGCCTCGGCCCGATCGCCCCGGCACAGGCCGAGGCTGGGTGCGCGCAGGGCTGGCAGGCCGACGTCATCGCCGCCGATCTCGGCGGCCTGGAGAACCTCGAATACGACGGCGCGGGCGGCTTCTATGTCACCGGCATCGTCGAAGGCGAACTCCTGCACGTCGACAACGCAGGCGAGGTCACCACGATCCTCACCGGCCTCGACGCCCCCGCCGGGCTCCGATTGTCCGGCGACATCCTCTATTTCATCACCGGCGACGGCACCACACCCCAGGGCGGCGGCACCCTCCGTCAACTCCACCTCCCGACCGGCGAAGTCACCGTCCTGCTGCCCGACCTTGTCCAGCCCAACGGCCTGCTCCTGCTCCCCGACGGCGACCTGCTCATCTCCCAGCTGTCGATCCCGTGGCCACCGGTCGGCATCAGCCGATACCGCCCCGCCACCGGCGAATTCACCCTCGCCTGGTCCCCGGTCCCCCGCCCCAACGGCCTGGCCCTCACCCCCGACCGCCGAGCGATCTTCACCGATGACATAGCCACCTCCCAGATCCAGCGCATCCCCCTCGACGCACCACACACCCCCACCACCGTGACCACCGTGCCCGACGGCCTCTTCCCCGGCCTCGACGACCTCGACGCCACCGCCTCCGGCCTGGCCTTCGTCGCAGGCGACTTCTCCGGCAGCGTCTACCAGGTAGACACCACCACCGGCCACTGGTGCACCATCGCCACCGGCTGGACCACCCCGCGCGGCCTGGTCCCGGAACGCCCCCCGATCGGCCCCACGTCCGCCCGCATCGCCCCCGACGGCGACACCTGGGCCCTCTTCGTCACCAGCATCGACGGCACCCTCCGCCGCCTCCGCCCACCCGCCACCATCGACCTGACCCCACCCCTGCCTCGGTGAGCGAGGTTCGTGTGCCCTCGGCACCGGAGTGGTCGCAGCAGCGGGGGTTCGGGATCAGAGTGGAGTGGGGGCGGGCGGGGGCCGCCGCGATCGGGGTGGGGGCTGTGTGTGTGGTGGTGGTCGACGTGTTGTCGTTCACCACCTCGGTGTCGGTGGCGGTCGGGGCGGGCACGGCGGTGTTTCCGTATCGGTGGCGGGACGAGTCGGCGCGGGAGTTCGCCGACCGGCACGATGCGGCGCTTGCTGTCGGGAGGCGTCAGGTCAGTGCCGCGCAGCCCTGGTCGCTGTCGCCCGCCGCGATTCGCCGCGCGCCGTTCACCGAGCGCCTGGTTCTGCCCTCCCCCAACGGTTCTGCCATCGCGGCCGGTGTCTCCGAGGCGACCGTGGTCGCGGCGTGCCTGCGTAACTACCGCGCCGTCGCGGAGTGGCTGATCGCCAGGAACTGGGGCACACCCACCCAGCCGATCGCGATCATCGCGGCGGGCGAGCACTGGCCGGGTAGCGACGTGGCACGGCCCGCCCTGGAGGATTGGCTCGGTGCGGGCGCGCTCGCCGCTGCGCTCCTCGACCGCGGCGCCACCGCCCCATCCCCTGAAGCACTGTCCGCGGCAACCACTTTCACGTCCCTGACGGACGTTCCCGCCCTGATCGCCACCTGCGCGTCCGGCCGTGAGCTCGCCGCCGTCGGCTTCGCCGACGATGTCGCCCTCGCGACGGAACTCGACGCCGATTCCACCGTTCCAGTCCTCGTCGACGGCGTCTTCGCGGCCCAGCAGCCATCCTGACCGACTCCGCGGAACAACAACATTCGAGCCGGTCAGGACGGAGCGACGGGTGGATCCCCACCACCCGTCACACGCCGGTGACTACTGGTTCGCGCCGATGATCCCGCCGATCACCGCCCCGATCACACAGCCGGGAATGGCGCTGACGAACAGGAAGATCAACCCGATCAGCGCGCCGACGACACAGCCGATCGCGATGCCCGCGACGATATTGCCGGTCTGGTCGATGTTCTGCAGCGCCACCGGATTCGGTGCGGGCGCGCCGACCGGGGTGAGGGTGAGCGTCGTCGCCGCGGCGTCGACCTCGGGAATCACCTGCACCGCGGGCCCGGCCACGGTCTGCACGGTCGTCGGGATGAAGCCGACCCGGCTCCCGTCGGGCGCCAGCACGGCGACCCCGGCGTCGGGTGTGAGCTCGAACGTGCCCGCCGTCAGTGCCACGGTCGCCGCCGACCCGTCCGGGGCGACCGCCGCGGTATAGGCGACGGCGCCGTCGACACCGGCCACCCCGGGGCCTGCGAGGGGGGCGCCGTGCGCGGTGGCCGCTGCGATGCCGGTCGCTGCCACGGTGAGTACACCGGCAGCCAGCAACTGCTTGAACTTCATGGGACTTCCCTCCGACTTGCCGACCCGACCTGCCCCGGGATCAGCGCGATACCCACCCATGATGCGCCATGGCTATGTCGCATAACACAAGATCGACCGAATCTGGATCGTCCTGCGGCACAGCCGGATTCGCAACCGCCAGGCAAACCGATCGGTCTCCCCCGTTCCGCCACCACACCCACCCCGCCGAATTGACGACCCACTGAGCGGGACAAACGCGAAATAACACCAACCTAACGCTCGCTAGGTCACATACTCCGTGGCGGAAGGTGTGCGATCTACATCACACCGGAGCGCACGCATTCCACTCCATTTCGAACGCAGTTCCCGACCAACGGAGCGTGGCAATGTCCACCATTCCCCAAGATCCACCCACGTCAGAGGGCCCCGAACTCGACAAGGCCAACGACACCGGACGACTCGACGGCGCATCCCGCGCCCGAATCTTCACCGTCCTGGCGGTCATCGTGCTGTTCACCGAGATCGCCCCGATGCAGTACACGATCGTCTCGGCGGCACTACAGAAGATCTCCCCGACCTTCCCCGGCGTCGGCGCGAACATCAACTGGGCCATCATCGTTTTCGGCCTGATCGGCGCGGCCGCATCCCCACTCATCGGCAAGATGAGCGATGTCTGGGGCAAGAAGCGGATGTTCCTCATCTGCGGCGTGCTGTTCGTGATCGGCTGCGTCCTCGACGCGACCACCTCGAACTGGGGCATCTTCCTGCTCGGCCGCTGCCTGCAGGCCACGGCCATCGCGACCGCGGTCATCGCCTACGGCCTGATCCGGGACCTGATGCCGCGCAAGTACGTCCCACTCGGCCTCGGCGTCACCGCGACCGGCCTCGGCGTGTCCGCCATCGCGGGCCCGCTGCTCGGCGGCTTCCTCGTCGACAACTACAGCTGGCGCGCGATCTTCTGGTGCCTGGCCGCGTTCACCCTGGTGATGCTGCCGCTGGTGTACTTCGTGGTGCCGGAGTCCAAGCTGCGGGTGCGCGAGCGGATCGACATCGTCGGTGCCCTGCTGCTCTCCGGCGGCGCCGCGCTGATCCTGATCTACGTCGACAAGGGCCACGATTGGGGATGGGCCGAGCCGACGACCCTGGCCTGGGTGATCACCGGCGTCGTCCTGCTGATCCTGTTCGTCCTGGTGGAAACCCGTGTCGCGCAACCGATCATGGACATGAAACTGCTGTTCCACCCGCGCGTCGCGCTGGTGCTGGCCGGCGCGCTGTTCGCCTCGTTGCAGATCGGCGTCGTCTCCTACGCCATCGCCTACATGTCACAGACTCCCGACGAGGCGACCGTCACCGCGGGCGCGCAACAGGGCATTCTCGCCAAGGTGCAGGCCGCGACCGGTCAGCCACTGCCCGCCGAAGCCGTCCAGGTGACCCTCGACCCGGGCTACACCTACGGCAGCGGCTACACCCTGCTGGAGTTCGCGCTGCGCATCGCCCTGCTCGGCGCCGTGGTCACCATGGTCTGCGGCGCCCTCGCCGGTGTGATCGCGCGCCGCGTCGGCGCCAGGATCCCCCTCGTCATCGCCCTGGCGATCTTCGTCGGCTCGGCCGCGGCCTTCGCCGTGCTCCCGCACACCAGCACGGTGTTCCTGCTCGTGAACGCCGTGTTCAGCATCGGTTTCGGCTTCTACTACGCGGCCATGCCGATTCTCATGGTGGAGGCCGTCCCGCAGGAGCAGCAGGGCGTCAGCCTGGGCATGCTCGGCGTCATGCAGTCGATGGGCGTGGCCGTCGGCCTGGCTATCGTCACGGCGTTCCTGCACGCCAACGGCATGACCGCGCTGGTCAGCGTCGGCGGGCAGGCACAACCACCGGCGCCGATTCCGGACGTCTTCGCCGATCGCGGCTACGAGCTGGGCTTCTGGGTCTGCGGCGCCGCGGCGGCGGTGGCCCTGGTCCTGGCCGTGATCATGCGACACGGCCGCACACCCGCCACCGGCGGCACCGCGCACTGAACCCCATGGACGGGTCGGTGATCACCGGCCCGTCCGCGGGTTGCGGTATTTAAATACCCCACCTACGCTCGGATCCATGGTGCGTCTCCCTCTCAGCCCGGCCCAGGTCGAAGCAGGCCGTCGCCTCGGGCGCTGCCTGCGTTCCGCGCGCGGCGAGCGTGACCTCACCGAGGTCGCCCACGCGGCGGGCATCTCCCCGGAGACGCTGCGCAAGATCGAATCCGGCCGCCTGCCCTCCCCCGCCTTCGGCACCGTCGTCGGCCTCGCGGAGGCGCTGTCGCTCCCGCTGACCGAGCTCGCCGAGGTCTATCGCGCCGAGCAGGTCGCCGAATCCGCTTGATCCGCAGGAATTTTCGGCTCAGTCGCGGAGGGTGAGAACGCTCGGCCCGTCGGCGGTGATCGCGATCGTGTGCTCGCTGTGCGCGCACCGCGATCCGTCGGCGGAGCGAATCGTCCACCCGTCGGCATCGGTCACGACCTTCGCGGTGCCCGCCGCGAACCAGGGCTCGATCGCCACGGTGAGACCGGGACGCAAGCGGAAGCCGCGACCAGCCCGGCCCGCGTTGGCGACGTGCGGATCCTCATGCATGGTCCGGCCGATGCCGTGTCCACCGAACTCGGTGTTGACCGGATAGCCGTAGCCGTGCGCGACCGCCGCGATAGCGGCGGAGATGTCACCGATGTGGCCGCCGGGCTGGGCGGCCGCGATCCCGGCCGCCAGCGCCTCTTCGGTCGCCTGGACCAGCCGCTTGTCGGCCGGGTCGGGCGTGCCGACGATGGTGGTCACCGCAGAGTCGGCGGCCCAGCCGTCGATGGTGACAGCCAGGTCGGCGGTGAGCACATCGCCGTCACGCAGGGCATAGTCGTGCGGAAGGCCGTGCAGCACAGCGTCGTTGACCGCAAGGCACACGGTGTTGCGGAACGGCCCGCGACCGAACGAGGGCGCATAGTCCCAGTAGCACGACACCGCGCCGCGCTCGCGGATCCGTTCCCGCACATACATTTCCAGCTCGAGCAGGTTCACGCCGACGGCGGCATTCGCGTGCACGCCTGCCAGCACATCGGCCACGAACCGGCCGGTCACCCGCATCCGCTCGATCTCCGCGGGTGACTTCAGCTCCACCATCACGCCTCCAGTTGGTATTTTCATACCAGCCTAGTTGCGCCGGTATAAAAATACCAATCCAGGCGGGGTCAGCGGTTCAGGTTGCCCATGTCCACCGGGATCTGCGCTCCGGTGACCTGCCCGGCCTCGTCCGAGCACAGCCACGCCACCGCGGCGGCGATCTCCTCGGGCTCGGTGAGGTAGGTGGGCAGCGCGTTCATGAAGATCGGCGACAGGGTGGCCGCGTGCTTCTCGAACAGCGGGCCCATCTCCGCCATCTGCATGCCGGTGGCCACTCCGGCCGGGTGCACGGTGTTGACCCGGATCTTGTGCTCGCCGAGTTCGTTGGCCATCGTCTTGGCCAGGCCGGTGATGGCGTGCTTGGTGGCGACGTAGTGGCCGGTGAACGGAATGCCCTTGAGCCCGGCCACCGAGCTGATGAACACCATCGCGCCACCCTCACCCTGCTCGATCAGGTGCGGAATCGCGGCTTTCGCGGTGTGGAAGACGCCGGTCAGATTGACATCGATCGTCTCCTGCCACTGCTCGGCGGTGATCTCCCAGGACATCGCGGCCGAACAGATACCGGCGTTCGCGACGACGACGTCGAGCCTGCCGAACTGCTCGATCCCGGCCGCCAGCGCCGCCGAGAGCGCGGCGAAATCACGGACGTCGACCTTGCTCGCGGCGATCTTGCCCCCGGCCGCCTCGACGAGGCGAACGGTCTCGGCCAGGTCCGCTTCCGTGGCGCCCGCGTAGCTGGTGCTGGCGAAGTCCGCGCAGGCGTCGATCGCGATGATGTCGGCGCCTTCCTCCGCGAAGCGAACCGCCTCGGCCCTGCCCTGACCACGGGCCGCGCCGGTGATGAAGGCGACCTTGCCCTCGTAGCGTCGCGTCATGTCCTACTACCTCCGAACGTCGATGTGCACTATGAACACCACACCATTGCCGGGCGTCTCGCGGTGCGGAATCAGCGGATTTGCCGGAGTAGCGGGTAGGTCAGTCGTCGGCGAAGGTCGCCCACGCCCGGACGACGACCTCGCCCGCGGCGTCGGCCCCGGACAGGGTGACGTCGACGCGCGATTCACCGTCCTGCACATAGCTTTGCGTGACATGCCCCGAGCAGGTCATGACGTCGCCGGGCGGCAGCGGCCGCACCACCCTGGTGCGAAAACGGCGGATGTTCTCCGCGCCGAGCCAGTCGGTGGCATAGGTGGCCAGCAGCGCGGCCGCCTGCGGCGAGGCCGGTTCGCCTGCCACGGGCCCGGCGGCGGCCCAGGATTCGGCGACCAGGCCGCCGGTGCGGTCGAAGTAGCGGGTCAGCGACTCCGCGGCCGTGACAGCGGGCTTGTCCACCGGGTCGCCCGCGATCGAGCGGATCGCGGTCAGCTGGTCTCCCGCCCGCGGCGGCGGGCCGAAGAACCGGTGATCGGTCTCCGCCCGTTCGCCGGCCGCGGCGCCGAATCCGTCGGCGGGCAGGAAGGTCGGCGGGACCACCGGCCGGTCGGCGAGCCGGTAGGCCGGATTGTGGGAGCGCGCCGCCTCGGCGAACAACCGGATGGCATCGGTCTCCAGAACCACCGCGACGTTACCCATCATCATTCCTCTCGTCCTGCAGGTGCCGCCACGCTATGGCGGCCCGCGGGCTGTGATCGGTTCCTCTCCCGCTGATCGGGAGACCGGCCGCCCGCGCCGAAAACATGTCCGCTGACCGGGAACACGGCAGCCCGGCGACCCCCTCGCGGCGTGACCATCAGCACAGCTCATCCCCACTCCGTCCGATACATGGAGGTTTCGATGCCGGAGAACTCGCCGAACGGCCGATCACTGGACGCCACCGCCGACTACCGTCAGATCGAGGCCGCTGCCGCGCCGACCCGCTTCGCGCGCGGCTGGCACTGCCTCGGCCTGCTCTCGTCGTTCCGCGATGGCAAGCCGCACGAGGTGAAGGCCTTCGGCACCACCCTGGTGGTGTTCCAGTCCGAATCCGACGGCGCGTTGCACGTGCTCGACGGATTCTGCCGCCATATGGGCGGCAACCTGGCGCAGGGCACCATCAAGGGCGACTCGATCGCCTGCCCGTTCCACGACTGGCGCTGGGGTGGCAACGGCAAGTGCACCGCCATCCCCTACGCCCGCCGGGTGCCGCCGCTGGCCAAGACCCGCTCGTGGCCGACCCTCGAGCGCAACGGTCAGCTCTACGTCTGGCACGACCCGCAGGGCAGCAAGCCCACCGACGAGGTGACCATCCCCGAGATCGAGGGCTACGGCACCGACGAGTGGACCGACTGGACCTGGAACTCGATGCTGATCGAGGGCTCGCACTGCCGCGAGATCGTCGACAACGTCGTGGACATGGCGCACTTCTTCTACGTGCACTACGCCTTCCCGCGCTACTTCAAGAACGTCTTCGAGGGTCAGGTCGCCACCCAGTACATGCGCTCGACGCCGCGTCACGACATCGAGGTCGGCACCAGCTACGACGACCCGAACTCCACCCTGCGTTCGGACGCCTCGTATTTCGGCCCGTCGTACATGATCGACTGGCTCTGGAGCGAGGCCAACGGCATGACGATCGAGACGGTGCTGATCAACTGCCACTACCCCGTCAGCGAGAACTCGTTCGTGTTGCAGTACGGCGCGATGGTCAAGAAGCCGCAGGGCATGTCCGACGAGGACGCGAACGCGATGGCCGCCCAGTTCGCGCAGGGCGTCGAGTACGGCTTCGAGCAGGACGTCGCGATCTGGAAGAACAAGGCACCGATCGACAACCCGCTGCTCTCGGAGGAAGACGGACCGGTCTATCAGCTGCGACGCTGGTACAAGCAGTTCTACGTCGACGTCGAGGACGTCACCGACGACATGACCACGCGGTTCGAGTTCGAGATCGACACCGAGCGCGCGGTGACCAGCTGGGAGGCCGAGGTGGCCGACAACATCGCCCGCGGCGCCGTCATCAACACCATGTCCTGACCCTCACCACCCCGAACAGAAAGCACCACCTGCGATGACCAAGGTTCTCGACAACATCGCCGCGATCGCGGACCAGCTGCGCGATCAGGCTCCGGAGGCCGAGCGGCTCGGGCAGCTGCCCGACGCCACGGCGCAGCTGCTGAAGTCGGCGGGCCCGATCCGCCTGCTGCAGCCCAAGAAGTACAGCGGGTACGAGGCGCATCCGCGCGAGTTCGCCGAGACGGTGATGGCCACCGCGGCGCTGGATCCGGCCAGTGGCTGGATCGCCGGCATCGTCGGCGTGCACCCGTGGCAGCTGGCCTTCGCCGATCCGAAGGTGCAGGACGAGGTGTGGGCCGACGACCACGACACCTGGATGGCCTCGCCCTACGCGCCGACCGGCATCGCCCGCCCGGTCGACGGCGGCTACATCTTCAACGGCCGCTGGCAGTTCAGCTCCGGCACCGATCACTGCGACTGGATCTTCCTCGGCGCCATGCTCGGCAACCCCGACGGCTCGATGGCGCTGCCGCCGACCATGCTGCACATGATCCTGCCGCGCCAGGACTACACCATCGTCGAGGACTCCTGGAATGTGGTGGGCCTCAAGGGCACCGGGTCCAAGGACATCATCGTCAAGGACGCTTTCGTGCCCGACTACCGGGTGATGAACGGCGATCACGTCATCGACGGCACCGCGCAGAAGGAGTACGGCGTCACCGAGACGCTCTACAAGATGCCGTGGTCGACGATGTTCCCGCTGGGCATCAGCTCCGCGGTGGTCGGCATCGCCGAGGGCGCGCTGGCCGCGCACCTGGACTACCAGCGTGACCGGGTCGGCGCCCAGGGCACCGCGGTCAAGGACGACCCGTACGTGCTGTTCGCCATCGGCGAGGCCGCCGCCGACATCAATGCCGCCCGCCAGGAACTGCTGGCCAACGCCGACAAGATCTTCGACGCGGTCGACGCGGGCAAGGAGATCACCTTCGCCGAGCGGGCCGCGGTCCGGCGCACCCAGGTCCGCGCGGCCTGGCGCGCGGTGTCGGCCGTCGACCAGATCTTCGCCCGCTCCGGCGGCAATGCCATGCGGACCGACAAGCCGCTGCAGCGCTACTGGCGCGACGCGCACGTCGGCCTCGCCCACGCCATCCACGTGCCGAGCACGGTCTACCACGCCTCGGCCATCAGCTCCCTCGGTCTCGAGCCCGCGGACAACCTCCGCTCGATGATCTGACCCGAATACCAAGAAGGACAACGGAAATGACAGACATCAAAGGCCTCGGCTACGTCAAGATCCAGACCGCCGACATGGACCGGTGGCGCACCTTCGCGTTCGACGTGCTCGGCTTCGCCGAGGGCAGCGGGCCGGACGAGAACGCGCTGTACCTGCGGATGGACGAGCGCGCGGCACGCATCACGGTCGTGCCCGGTGACACCGACGCCGTCGTGACCATCGGCTGGGAGGTGCGCGACCACGCGGCCCTGGTCCGCGTGCAGGAGGCCGTGACGGCCGCCGGCATCGCCGTCAAGCCGCTCTCGGTCGAGGAGGCCGACGCGCGCCGGGTCGAGGAGGTCATCACCTTCCAGGACCCGACCGGCGCGACGCTCGAGATCTTCCACGGCGCGGTGCTCGACCACAGCCCGGTCGTGACGCCGTTCGGCGCGAAGTTCGTCACCGGCGCCCAGGGCCTCGGCCATGTGGTGCTGCCGACCATGGACCCCAACGGCGCGTTCGGCTTCTACACCGACGTGCTCGGGTTCCTGCCGCGTGGCGCGTTCCGTATCCCGGCGCCGCCGGAGTTCGGGCCGATGCGGGTGCGCTTCCTCGGCGTCAACGAGCGCCACCACAGCCTCGCGCTGTGCCCCGCGCCGCACGGTGGCGCGCCGGGTCTGGTGCACATCATGGTGGAGGTCGACACCCTCGACGCCGTCGGCCAGGCGCTGGACCGCGTCACCAAGGACGGTTTCTCGGTGTCCTCGACGCTGGGCAGGCACACCAACGACAAGATGGTGTCGTTCTACGTCCGCGCGCCCGGCGGCTGGGACATCGAGTTCGGCACCGAAGGCATGAAGGTCGACGAGACCTACTACACCGCTGAGGAAATCACCGCCGACAGCTACTGGGGCCACGACTGGTCCGGCAGCGAGCCGCTGGCTGCCATGTAACCGCGCACTGCTCGGCCCAGTCGTGGATCATGAGGACGAGGTAGAGGAGGTTGAGGAGGAGGCCGCCGACCAGGGCGACCGGGGTGAGGAGGCCGGAGACC